>JBFGDW010000052.1:0-14741 GCA_041580435.1 Candidatus Polarisedimenticolia bacterium
GAGAACAAGGCCATCCTGGCCCGGGCCGAGGCCCTGCGCGCCGAGCGCCGCGAGCTCACCGCCCAGGTGGACGCCCTGCAGGCCGAGCTCAAGGACCTGGACGTGGAAGTCCTGCGCCTGGCCCGGAGCCTGGAGCAGCTGGACAAGCCCTTCGCCCACGCCGTGCTCAACGCTCCGGTGCTGGACTTCATCAACCCCACTCTCAAGATCCGGCAGATCGTCACCGAGGGCCTGCTGTACGACATCAACTTCATGAGCATCCCCAGGGTGGACCGCTGCCAGACCTGCCACATGGGCATCGACCGGGACGAGTACGTGGGCGCCGAGCAGCCCTTCCGGGCCCACCGGAACCTGGAGCTCATCGGCAGCTCGGCCTCCCCCCACCCCTTCGAGCAGATCGGCTGCACCATCTGCCACATGGGGCGGGACCGGGGCACCGGCTTCGTGGAGACGGCCCACACCCCCGACGGCGAGGAGGAGCGCCAGCGCTGGGAGGATGAGCACCACTACCACCGGATGCACCACTGGGACAACCCCATGCTGGCGTCCCGCTACGTGGAGGCGGGCTGCCTGCAGTGCCACATGGGGGACGTCTTCATCCCGGGCGCCGAGAAGCTGAGCCGGGGCAAGGAGCTGTTCGAGAACCTGGGCTGCCACGGGTGCCACAAGGTGGCCGGGTGGGAGGATCTCCGCAAGGTGGGGCCGCCCCTGGACGCCATCGCCACCAAGACCGATCCGGACTGGGTGCGGCGCTGGCTGGCCGACCCGCGCAACTTCCGGCCCACCACGCGCATGCCCCAGTTCTGGTTCCTGGGCAACTCCTCCGCGCCCGAGGACCGGGTGCGCAACAACGTGGAGATCGACGGGGTGGTGGAGTACCTGTTCGCCCACTCCCGCAAGGGGCGCTACCCGGACCCGCCCCGGGGCGACCCGGCCGCCGGCCAGCGGCTGGTGGAGACCGTGGGGTGTCACGGCTGCCACAGCGCCATCGGTACCGAGGCGGAGCACGCCAGCGCCGATGGCCGCTCCCACGGCCCCAACCTCATGCGCCTGGCCACCAAGACGTACCCGGGCTGGCTCTTCCAGTGGGTGCGCAACCCGCGCAACTACTGGGACGAGACCGCCATGCCCGACCTGCGCCTCACCCAGCGGGAGGCGGCCGACGTGGCGGCCTACCTGGGTAGCCTCGCCGATGACAGCTGGCGCCAGCGCAGCGACGCCTACTTCGACGTCCCGGCCAGCGAAGTGGAGCAGGCGCGCGACGAGATGGTCCTGGGCTACCTGAGCCGCAAGCAGACCACCGAGGCCGCCCAGACGCAGCTGGCGGCCATGTCGGAGCGGGACAAGCGCCTCATGGTGGGGGAGCGGACCATCGCCCGCTACGGCTGCTTCGGCTGCCACGACATTCCCGGCTTCGAGGACGCCCAGCGCATCGGGACCGAGCTCACCACCCAGGGCTCCAAGTACGTGGACCGGCTGGACTTCGGGTTCGTGGACCTGCCCCATGAGCGGGAGGCCTGGTACTTCCAGAAGCTCAAGGATCCGCGCATCTTCGACCAGGGAAAGGTCAAGTCGCCGGACGAGAAGCTCAAGATGCCCCAGTTCCACCTCACCGACGAGGAGGCCGAGGAGCTGGTGACCGTCCTCATGGGGCTGCGGGTGGAGGAGGTGGCCCCCTCGCGCAAGAAGCAGTACGCCGGGCGCAACCAGGCCCTCCAGGACGGATGGCGCCTGGTCCGCACGTACAACTGCACCGGGTGCCACCTGGTGGAGGAGCGGGGCGGCGACATCCGGGCGTGGATCCAGGAGATCAAGGGGCGCGAGGGGATCGGCGCCAACGAGGCGCTGGCCTTCGCTCCGCCCAATCTCCACACCCAGGGGGCCAAGGTCCAGAGCGACTGGCTGTTCCGCTTCTTGAAGAACGTGGAGCCCATCCGGCCCTGGCTGGAGGTGCGCATGCCGTCGTTCCACTTCGACGACGAGCAGGTCAACACCCTGACCACCTTCTTCGCGGCGCTGGAGGAGGCCGAGTACCCCTTCCAGGACTACCGCAAGGGGTTCTCCCTGCCCGGGCCGGAGAAGGCTCTTGCCGAGAAGCTCACGTCCAAGGACTACCTGAACTGCCTCTCGTGCCACCAGGTGGGGGATCGGAAGCCCCTCACCCCGCCCGATTCCTGGGCGCCGGACCTGGCCCTGGCCCGCCACCGGCTGCGGGTGGACTGGGTGCGGGCGTGGCTCCAGGATCCCCAGGGCATCATGCCCGGGACGCGGATGCCGTCCTTCTTCGCCGACGAGAACTCGGGGCCACCGGACATCCTGGGCGGCGACGAGGGGGCGCAGATGGACCTGCTGGCCCGGTGGGTCATGTCCCTGGGGGACGGGCGGCCGCCGGCCCTCACGCCCCTCTACCTGCCGCCGCCGCCGGTGCCCCTGCAGCGCCCTGCCCCCGCCGCCGGGGCCCCCTAGCTAGTCGTACCCCAGCTCCTGCAGGCCGTCGTCATCCAGGCCCATGGCGTGGCCCACCTCGTGGAGCAGGGTGACGCGGATCTCCTCCCGGAGCTTCTCGGTGCTGTCGCAGTACCGCTCCAGGTTGCGGCGGAAGATGTAGATCCGGTCCGGCGTGGAGGGAACGGTGTCCATGAGAGAGCGCTCCACCAGCGGGATTCCCACGAAGAGGCCGAACAGCTCCGGATCCAGGGGCGGGTCGAACTCGTAGAGCAGGTCCAGGGTAGGCAGGTCATCCACCGTCACCTGCACGTTGTCCAGGTAGGACCGGAAGTACTCGGGAAGCCGGGCCATGGCCTCCTCCACCACCCGGTCGAACTCCTCGCGGGGGAGACGGGCTGGCACGCGGAAGCGCTCCGGATCCAGCTCGGCAGCCCTGTGGAAGGACGCCTCGGCCGCTTCCAGCTCCCCCTCCCGCTCCTGGCACAGGGCCAGCCAGTGGTGGGCATCGGCCATCCGCGGCTCGGACTGGAGCACGCGCTTCAGCTCGAAGCGGGCAGCGGCGAAGTGACAGGTGGAGAAGTGGGCCGTGGCCAGGCAGAAGCGGGCATCGGGGTAGTCCGGATCGATCTCCAATGCCGTGCGAAGGTAGGGGATGGCCTCCTCGTGGTGACGCATCTCCACCAGCGCCGCGCCGGTGAGGTAGTGCCCGGCGGGACCGTCGGGCTCGGCCTCGATGGCCTGGCGGCCGAACTCCAGCGCCTCCTGGAAGCGGGCCTGCTCCAGTGCCTCGTAAGCCTCGTCGATGATCTCGTCGTAGTCCCGCGCCAACGGCCGACCCTTTCCCTTGCCGGGGTATTATCCTCTCCGACCGCCTCATTTTCAACGGCCGCATGAGGGGATTTCGCCTGTTCAGGGCGCCCTGGACGGCCCCGGAGACCCTCCTTGCCGCTGTCCGAGATCCTCCGCTTCTATCTCCCCCTGGTCCTCACCTCCCAGATGATGACCCTGTCCGTGCCGCTCATCAATCTGGGCCTGGGGCGGGTGGACGATCCGGCGGTGGCCCTGGCCGGGTACGCCGTGGGGTTCTCGGTGGGGGTGCTCTTCAACTCGCCGGTGCTGGCGGCACGCACCGTCACCGCCGGCCTGGTGCGCGATGCCGCCGGCCACGCCGTGGTGGCCCGCTTCATGCGCCGCCTGGCCCTGGGGCTGTCGGGAGCGGAAGTCCTCATCGCCGCCACGTCCCTGGGCGATCTGGTCTTCCAGGGGCTTCTGGGGGCGCCGCCCCAGGTGGCGGGGCAGGCCCGGATCACCCTGCTGCTCCAGTCGCCCATCCCCGTCCTGCTGGCCGAGCGCGGCCTGGACCAGGGGGTGGCCCTGCTCTACCGGCGGACCCTGCTCATCACCGCCTCGACCCTGGCCCGCCTCGCCGCCGTCACCGGCGTGGTGCTGCTGCTGGCGTTGGTCCTGCGGCTCCCCGGGGCGGCCTCGGGGGGGCTGGCTCTCACCGCCGGCATCGCCATGGAGACACTTCTCATCCGCTCCAACGTGCGCCGGCACGTGGGGCTGTACGCCTCGCCCCCTCCCGACGGGCAGGCGCCGGTCCCCCTAACCGCCGCGGCCGTGGCCCGCTTCGCCATGCCCCTCATGCTCAACCACGCCGTCTGGTCCATGCAGCGCGGGCTGATCAACGCCATCATCTCGCGGCTGGCCGACCCTCTGGCCGCCCTGGCCACCTTCGGCGTGGTGCAGCCCCTGTTCCTGTTCACCGGCTCCCCCCTGTTCGGGATCCAGGCCACCGTGCAGGTGCTCCCCCGCCACCGGGCCGACCTCCGCCGGCTGGCCTGGTTCACCGGCGGCACCTCGGCCCTCCTGGCCGTGGCCATGGGCCTGTTCGTGGTGCTGGCGGGGCGGCAGGTCCTGGCAGCGGGCTACGGCCTCGAGGGCCACCTGGTGGCCCTGGCCATGCCGGCGCTCCTCTGGATCTGGCTGGAGCCGTTCCTGCTGGGGTTCCGCTCCTTCGGGCAGGGGCTGCTCATGCGCATCCGGCGCACCGGGCCCATCGCCGTCTCGGCGGCTCTCAGGGTGGCGGTGGTGGCGGGGGCCGGCCTGGCGGTGGTGGGCCTGCGGCCGCAGGCCAACGGGGCCCTGGTGGGGGTGGCGCTCCTCATGCTGGGGGACGCCTGGGACATGGGGGTGGCCTGCCTGTGGGGCTGGCTGCGCCGGGACCTGCTCGGTGTGGGGCCAGCGCCGGAAGCCGCGGCCACGGCTCCCCGGGGCTAGTCCAGCCGGGCCGTCTACCGCGTCCGGCGCTTGAGGAACGGGTCGTCCTGGCCCGCGATCCGCTCCAGGGTCCCCTCCCGGTCCCGGAAGTAGGCCCGGGTGAAGCGCGCCACGTAGCCGCTCAGCAGCCACATCCCCAGCAGGTTGGGGATGGCCATGAGGGCATTGAAGCAGTCCCCGAGGTACCAGATGATGTTGATGTGGGCCCCCTGGATGACGGCCCCCACCGCCAGCAGCGCCAGGAAGATGTAGCGGTACGGCATGATGACGCGGATGCCGAAGATGTACTCCCAGCAGACCTCGCCGTAGTACGACCAGCCCAGCAGCGTGGAGTAGCCGAACAGGAACGACGCCAGGGCGATGATGTACCCCCCCAGGGGGACCACCGAGTCGAAAGCATTGGCCGTGAGGGCGGTGGAGGTGAGCCTGGGCATCACGGGGAGATCGGCGGTGGTGCCGGCGAAGGAGGTCCCGGTGAACTCCAGGGCCTGGCCGGCCCGGTAGACGGTGACACGGAACGGCTCGTCCTGGGGCAGCGCCAGGAGATCGTTGCGGAACTCCTCCTGGGTGCGGATGGCCTTGTCGTTGAGGGCGAAGAGGACGTCGCCGTTGCGCAGGCCGGCGGCGTGGAGGCGCGAGGTCTCGCTCATGGCGAACAGCTCCAGCCCCTGGGCCGCGGGCAGCCGCAGCTCCGCCGCCTTGGCCGGACCCACCTGGGCCAGCTCGATGCGCCCCTGGGCGCCGTCGGTGTAGGCCCAGAACCCGGTGAGCACGATGCACAGCGTGGTGAGGGTGTTGACCACGATGGTGTCGATGAAGGTGCCGGTCATGGCGATGAGGCCGTTCTTGCTGGGGTCGTTGCTCTTGGAGGCGGCCTGGGCGATGGCCGCCGAGCCCAGGCCGGACTCGTTGGAGAGGACGCCCCGGGCCACGCCCATGCGGATGGCCTGCTGCACCGAGGTGCCGATGAGGGCGCCGCCGGCGGCCTCCGCCGAGAAGGCGGAGCGGAAGATGAGAACGAAGGCAGCGGGGATGTCGGCGAAGTGGTAGGTGAGGATGGCAGCCGCCCCCAGGAGATAGAAGAAGATCATGGTCGGGACCAGGCGCTCGGCCACGGCGCCTATCCGCTTGATGCCGCCGATGATGACCAGCCCGGTGAGGAAGACCAGGATCACGGCAGAGGCCCAGTAAGGGACGCCGAACTGGTCGTTGAAGGCCAGGGCCATGGAGTTGGACTGGGCCATGTTGCCGGTGCCGATGAGGGCGGTCAGCCCGCCGCAGACGGCGAAGGTGGCCCCCAGCACCCGGGCCAGGCCGCGGTGCCGGATCCCGTCCCGGCAGTAGTACATGGGACCGCCGGCCACCGAGCCGTTGGGGAGGACCCGGCGGAAGCGGACGCCCAGGAACCCCTCGCCGTACTTGGTGGCCATGCCCACGAAGCCGGTCACCCACATCCAGAAGGGGGCTCCGGGCCCGCCGGTGGCGATGGCCGTGGCCACACCGGCGATGTTGCCGTTGCCCACGGTGGCGGCCAGGGCGGTCATGAGGGCCGCGAACGGGGAGATGTCCCCGGTCTGATCGGGCCGGGTCTCGCGGCCGGCGGGGGAGAAGATCAGGCGCAGCGACTCCCCCAGCCGCCGCACCTGCACGAAGCCGGTGATGACGGTGTAGATGACCCCCGTGCCCACCAGGAAGAGGATCATCCACGGCCCCCACAGGGTGGCCTGGGCGGCGTTGAGGAACTCCAGGGCGCTGTCCAGGAAGCTCTGCATCATCTCCTCCGGCCGGCAGGGAGCGGGGTCGGCGGCGGTGCCGCGGCGTGGCGGCCCATCCTAGGGAACCGGCGCCGCCCGTGTCAACGCATCCGCCCCTCTGCCGCGGCGGACCGCCGCCCCGGTTGACGCCAGGCGGCGCCACTGAGACAATCCCCCTCGTCCGGCGGCGGGCCGCCGCCCCGGCGCCGGGGAGGGCTGTCCGTGGCGCGGGAGCACCCCAGCATCGAGTACCCCTTCACCCGGCTCCCCGAGGCGGAGATGCGCCGGCGGAGCCGTGCGTTCCTGGATCACATCTCCACACGGCGATCGGTGCGCCACTTCGCCCCCGACCCGGTGCCGCGGGAGATCCTGGACGACGCCCTGCGGGCGGCGCTGCTGGCTCCCTCCGGGGCCAACCGCCAGCCCTGGCACTTCGTGGTGGTGGGCGATCCCGGCATCAAGCAGCGCATCCGGGAGGCTGCCGAGGAGGAGGAGAAGAGGAACTACGAGGGTGGGCGCTTTCCGGAGCGCTGGCTGCGCCACCTGGAGCCGCTGGGCACCGACTGGCAGAAGCCCTACCTGGAGATCGCCCCGTGGCTGGTGGTCTGCTTCCGGGAGGACTACCGGGTGCTGCCCGACGGCGCCCGTGAGAACAACTACTACGTGCTGGAGAGCGTCGGCCTGGCTTGCGGCTTCTTCATCGCCGCCCTGCACGCCGCTGGCCTGGCGACCCTGCCCCACACCCCGTCCCCCATGGGGTTCCTGAGCCGCATCCTGGGGCGGCCCCCATCGGAGAAGCCGTTCATCCTGTTCCCGGTGGGGTATCCAGCCCCGGGTGCGAGGGTGCCGGACATCCGGCGCAAGCCCTTCGCGGAGGTGGTGCAGGACGACGACGGCGGTGCGGGAGCCGCGTCCGTCGGCGGCGGGCCAAGAGGGCGCGCGCCGCGGTGACCGGCCCGGCGATGCGGCGCCTGTTCGTCGCGGGCGAGCTATCCGCCTCGGTGCGGGAAGCGCTGGCCAGCGTGCAGGAGGACCTGCGGCGCCGCGCCGGGGAGGCCCGCGTGCGCTGGACGCGCCCGGAGGGGATCCACCTCACCCTCAAGTTCCTGGGAGAGGTGGCCTCGGAGCGTTTGGCGGTCCTCGCCGCCGCACTGGGGCGGGCCCTGGCCGGGCAGCCGGCCCTGCGCCTGCGCCTGGCGGGCCTGGGGAGCTTCGGCGGGGCGCGGCGTCTGCGGGTGATCTGGGTGGGCCTCGCGGGGGACCTGGAGCCGCTGGCGCGGCTGGCTGTGGCGGTGGATGCAGCGCTGGCTGGCGAGGGGTTCCCGCGGGAGAAGCGCCCGTTCTCGCCTCACCTGACCCTGGGACGCGTGGCCGACGGGGTCCGTCCGGAGGCGCGGGTGCGGCTGCATGAGGTCCTGGAGGCGGCCCCTCCGCCTCCGGCGATGCCGGTCCACCTGGCGCGGGTCTGCCTCATGCAGAGCACCCTGGGCCCGGGTGGGGCCCGGTACGCGGCCCTGGAGAGCTTCTCCCTGGCGTGAGTTCCGGGCGTTGCGGCCGGCGCCTCCATCTGCTTAGATGACGCGCCAGAGCCACTCTCCAGGGCACGCGCCTGCAAGCTCGCGCTCTCGCTGCCACCCTCTACGGCGTCACCGCGCTCCCCGTCACCGTCGAGGCGGATGTGTCGGGCGGCCTGCCGCGCTTCACCATCGTGGGGTTGCCCGACCTGGCGGTGCGCGAGTCGGCCGAGCGGGTGCGGGCGGCGGTGAAGCGCGCCGGCCTCGACTGGCCGGCGGGGCGCATCACCGTCAACCTCGCCCCGGCCGGGCTGCGCAAGGGAGGCTCGGGACTGGACCTGGCCATCGCCGCCGCGGTGCTGGCCGCCAGCGGCGCGCTTCCGCCGCGCCACCTGCAGGGAGTGGCGTTGTTCGGCGAGCTGGCCCTTTCAGGCGAGGTGCGCCCGGTGCCGGGGGCGCTGGCCGTGGCGCGGGCCGTGGCGGCGGCCAGGGCCGAGGTCCTCCTGACGTCCCCCGGCTGTGCCCGGGAGGCGGCGCTGGTTCCGGCGCTGCCCGTGCACGCCGTGGGCGGCCTGCTGGACGCTCTGGCCCTGCTACGCACCCCGACGGAGCAGCGCCCCGCCCCGACCCCCTGCGAGGCCGCCGCCGCCCTGCGGCGGGCGACCGAGCCAGGGGAGGGACCAGACCTGGCCGACGTGCGCGGGCAGGCGGCGGCCCGCCGCGCCCTGGAGATCGCCGCGGCCGGGGGGCACAACCTGCTGCTGTTCGGGCCGCCCGGCTCGGGCAAGTCCATGCTGGCCCGGCGCCTCCCCGGGCTCCTGCCGCCTCCCGACCTGGACGAGGCCCTGGAGATCACCCAGGTGGCCTCCTGTGCCGGACTCGCCTCGGGGGAGGGGCTGCTGACCCGGCGGCCGTTCCGTGCCCCCCACCACACCCTCACGGGAGCGGCGCTGGTGGGGGGCGGAGCCCTGCCCCGGCCGGGGGAGGTCAGCCTCGCCCACGCCGGTGTCCTGTTCCTGGACGAGCTGGCCGAGTTCCCGCGCCACGTGCTGGACCTGCTGCGCCAGCCCCTGGAGGAGGGGGCCGTGGCCCTGGCCCGTGCCGGGCGCACGGCTCACTTCCCGGCGCGCTTCCAGCTGGTGGCGGCCATGAACCCATGCCCTTGCGGATGGCTGGGGGACGCCCGGCGCCCCTGTGTCTGCACACCCCACGCCGTGGCCCGCTACCGCGGGCGTCTGTCGGGTCCGCTTCTAGACCGGATCGACATGCACGTGGAGGTGCCGCGTGTGGAGCCGGCCGCGCTGCGCGATGCCCGCCCCGGCGAGACGAGCGCCTCCGTGCGCCAGCGGATCGTGGCGGCGCGCGCCGTGCAATGGGAGCGGCTGAGGGCGAGCGGGCTGCGTGTCAACGCCGATCTGGACGGCCCTGGCGTTCGCCGCTTCTGCGCTCCCAGCCCCGCGGCGAACCGGTTGCTGGAGCGGGCCATGGCCGCGCTGGCGCTCTCGGCCCGGGCCCATGATCGGATCCTCAAGGTGGCGCGCACCCTGGCCGATCTCCACGGTGAGGAGATCATCGGCGAGGCGCAAGTGGCCGAGGCGGTGGCCTGCCGCGGCCTCGACCGGGAGCCTCCCCAGGGGCGTGCCTGGTCCGGCGCATGAGGCTGCGGGCGCCCGGGGAGCCCAGACGGCCTGTGCTAGCATCCGGCCTTCCGGCAGGAACGCCAGGCCGGCCTCCACGAGGTGCAAGGTGAAGGGTCGGGACACTGGACTCCTCCTGTTCATCGAGGAACCGGCGGCCACGGTGGCGCGCTGGGGCGAAGCCCAGGTGCCGCCGGCGGCCGCGTCGGAGATCCTCGCTGCCGTGCATGGGGATCTCCTGGCCAACCTCACCGCGGCGCGCTCCGTCCAGGTCTACCTGACGCCGGTGGCCGAGGGGGATGCTGGCTACGTGGAGGCGCTGGCAGGCCAGGGGCGCGCCGAGGTGCTGGAGGTCCCCCGGGCGGCGCCGCTGCAGCGCTGGGACTCGGGGCTCTCCATCCTCTACAACCGGTGCAGCCACCGGAAGGTGCTGTGCGCCGACGGGCGCGTCCCCGACGTCTACACCGATGACGTGGCGCGGGCCCGGCGCAAGCTGGATCTCTACGAGATGGTGCTGGGACGGGAGGGGCAGGACCGCTGCTGGCTCATCGGCATGAATGGCTACCAGGAGGTCCTCCAGGCCGCCGAGGTGCGCCCCGACGACACCCTCCACCCCATCCTCGAGGCCGCCAGCCGCATGGGGTGCAAGGCCTCCCTCCTGGACACCAAGCAGGCCCTGGCCGAGGGAATGGACCTGGCGCGCCTCCAGGGGCTGGCCCGGCGGCCCCAGCATCCGCGCCTGCGGGAGGCCCTGGCCCGGTCGGGACTGGCGCCGGCCCCGGCGGGGTCTTGACGGGGGGAGCCGCGATTCCTAGAGTCACCAGCGACGTGCCCCCAGCCGGGGGCGCGTAGACGAGCCGCGGCGGTACCCCCACCGTCGATCCCACCCCGCCGCCGGCCTGATCCCTCACGGAGGACGAACGTGACAAGCATTCCCAACGGACGGCGCATCCTTTCCTCAGCCCTCGGCCTGGCCCTGCTCCTGGGCGCTTCCGGCACCGCCGCGGCCCAGAGCACGGCGGCCCGCTCCGGTTCCGCCAGCGCCACCATGGAGGACAGCCGCCGCTTCCTGCAGATCTTCATCGAGGACGCCGCGGTGGTGGAGAACGGCTGGATCGAGGGGCAGGTCCGCTACCAGGACCTGAGCAACGACAGCGACCTGCTGGGCATCGGTCCAATCCTGGCCTTCAGCCCCGTGGACGGGCTCGAGGTGGGAGGCCGCCTCAGCCTGCTGGACGTGGACTTCCCGGGCAACAACAGCGAGAGCGGCCTGGGGGATACCACCGTCTACGGCAAGTGGCAGTTCTTCCGCAATCCGGTGCAGTTCGCCGTGGGCGCCGAGCTGTTTTTGCCCACCGGCGATGAGGAGAAGTTCCTGGGCACCGGCGAGTTCGACGCGGCGGTCTTCGCCTCGGTGCGCAAGAACCTGGCCGAGGCCTACCTGACCGGTCACTTCGGGTTCCGCAAGAACAACGACGCCCGGGTGGGCGGTGACGTGGGCCCGGCCTTCAATCTGGACGGAAAGACCAGCATCTTCCTGGGCGGCGGGGTCATGTTCCCGCTATCGGACCGTTTCGCCCTCTCGGGCGAGCTCACGGTGGAGACCGAGCGCTACGAGGACAGCGACTCGGCGGTGGCTCTCACGGCGGGCGCCTACTGGTTTGCCGGCCGCGGCTTCTCCCTGCGCGGTGGCATCGGCGTAGGGCTCGACGACGGGGCTCCGGACGTGGAGGTGATCTTCGGGGCGGCCTGGACCTTCTAGGGACGGCGCGCCGGCGCCCGCCCTCTAGGTCGAGCGCTGGACGATCACCAGGGTGAGATCGTCGGGAGGAGGAGCGCCTGCGGCGTGTGCCTCCAGGCTCTCCTCCACCGCCTGCCGGATGGCCAGGGGCGGGCGGCCCGCCAGGGAGACCAGCAGGCGCTCCAGCCGCGCCTCGCCGAACTCCTCCCCCTTGGGGTCCACGGTCTCGGTGACCCCGTCGCTGCACAGGAACAGGAAGTCGCCCGGGGCCAGCTCCAGGCTGCCCACCGGGTAGCCCACGTCAGGCAGGATGCCCAGGGGGACGCCACCGCTCTTCAGGCGCTCGGTGCCCCCGGCGGCGCGCACCAGGATCGGCTCGGGGGCGTGGCCTGCGTTGATGTAGCGCAGCGTGTGGGCGGTGTGGTCCAGCTCCACGTAGAACATGGTGACGAACCGGTTGGACGGCGCCACCCGCGAGACGGCCTCGTTGAGCTGGCGCACCAGGTCCTCGGGGGAGGGCTTGCCGGCAAGGCGGGCGTGGAAGGTCGCCTGCAGCCCGGCCATGAGCATGGCGGCCCCCATCCCCTTGCCGGCCACGTCGGCCAGGACCACCGCGCTGCGCGTCCCGTCCATGGCCAGGTAGTCGAAGTAATCGCCCCCCACCTCATAGCAGGGGGCGTTGTAGCCGTCCATCTGGTAGCCGGGGATATCCGGGGGCTGGCGCGGGAGGAGCCGGCGCTGGATGTCGGCGGCGGCCCGGGCCTCCTGCTCGAAGCGCTGCTTCTCCACCTGCTGCTCGAAGAGCCGGGCATTCTCGATCTGGATGGCCGCGATGTTGGCCAGCATGGTCAGCACGCGCAGATCGTCGTCGGCGAACAGGGAGGATGCGGCCCGGGAGTCGGCGTAGATGAGGCCGATGACCTCCTTGTTGTTCCAGAGCGGGACGGCCATGACCGCGTGGATCCCCTGGGCCAGGATGCTGGCGCCTTCCCGGAAGCGTGCGTCGGACTGGGCGTCGGAGGTGAGGATGGCCACGTGATCCTCCAGCACCGTCCGGGCGATGGTGCGGCTGATGGTCATCTCCTGCTCGCCGCCCTCGCCGCGAAAGGCGCGGCACTCCAGGGTGCCGTCGGGCTCCACCAGGAGCAGGGCGGCCCGGTCGGGCTTCACGGCCCGGGCCACCAGGTCAAGCACCTTGGGCAGCAGGACCTCGGTGGGCTCGTGGCCCAGAAGCTCCAGGTTCGCCTTCTCGATCACCTCCAGCTTGCGCAGCCGGGCGGATGTGTCCTCCTTCCGCTCCACCCGCCGCCCCACCTTGGCGGCGGTGTCGGGCATGGTCATGACGTCGTTGAGGGGAAGGAAGACCGTGCCCTCCTGGGCCATGGGCTGGTCCGAGAACATCACCCGTCCCGAGTCCAGGCTGTCGGTGCGGTACTCCAGCTGGCAGCCGCCAAGGCTGATCCGGTCGCCAGGCGCGAGGCGGTGGGGCTCCTCCAGGCGCCGGCCGTTGAGGAAGGTGCCATTGCGGCTGCCCGAGTCCTTGACCAGCCAGTCCTCGCCGTCGCTGAACAGCTCGGCGTGATGGCGCGAAAGGGACAGATCGGCCAGCACCAGATCGTTGCGGGATGAGCGGCCGATGCTCAGGGGGGCGCCACCCTCGAGCTTGCGGGTGAACCGCTTGCCGTCGCTGCCGGTGATGATGAGCTGCGCCATGATTCCTCGCCCGGGGCCGGGTGGTGCGGGTGGGCCGGATTGCACCATCCGGGCCGCGCAAAGTCAAGACCAGCGCGGGGTTCCCTTGACTCGGCGCGCCGGCGGGGACTAGGATGGCGCGGTCCGCAAGGCCCCTTGACATGCCAGGAGCGCCCTCTGGTGTCCAGCGCCGTGCCGAAGAACTCCCAGGTCCAGGTCGTGGTGGGCAGCCGCGTGGAGTACATTGACGCCCTCCATGCCCTGGCCGAGGAGATGGCCAAGCTGGCCGGTCTGGGAGAGGACGAGACCTTCAGCTTCGCGCTGGCGGTGCGGGAGGCGGCCACCAACGCCGTCACTCACGGCAACGGCCAGGACCCCACCAAGAAGGTCACCCTGAGCTTCGCCCTGCAGCAGGACGCCCTCACCGCCGTGGTGCGGGATCAGGGCCGGGGGTTCGATTTTCAGGGGGCGGCCGATCCCCGGCTGCCCGAGAACCGGTTCAAGACCTCGGGACGCGGCCTGCTCCTCATGCGCAGCTTCGTGGACCAGGTGGACTACAATCATGACCCGGCGCGGGGGACACAGGTCACCCTGGTCAAGCTCCTCGCCGGCTGAACAGGTGAACACCGACTCCGGAGGGATTAGATGAAGGCGAACGTGAGGAAGATTGGCAAGGTCACCGTGGTGGATCTCAGCGGGAAGATCACCATCGGCAGCGGTGACGTGGTCTTGAAGGAGACGGTCCAGCGCCTGTTCGACGAGGGTCACAAGAACATCGTCCTGAACCTCTCGGGGGTGTCCTACATGGACAGCGCCGGGATCGGCGAGCTGGTGGCGTGTCACAAGCGGGCGCTGGAAAAGCAGGGCCAGCTCAAGCTGCTGAACCCCTCAGGCAAGGTCTACGATCTGCTCATGCTCACCAAGCTTGACGACGTGTTCGAGACCTTCAAGGACGAGAAGGAGGCCCTGGTCTCGTTCTGAGGCGGGCCGGGGCGCCCCTCAGGGGCGAGGCGGCGCCGGGATCTCCACCGGGGCGCCGCCCGCCCGGGGCAGGCGGTCGCCGGCGCGCCCCAGTTGGCTGCGCGCGGCCACCGAGACCAGCCAGCCCCCCCCGGGACGCCGGGCGGCGTCGAGTTGCCCGGCGCTGGCCGCGCCCAGGAGCCCGTCCAGGGGCACCCGGAAGGTGACGCTGCGGCCAGGCTCCATGCTGCCCAGATCCCCGAGCCCCTCCAGGCCGCTGAAGCGGAGCACGGCGGCGGCCTCCGCCCCCGACCGGAGGCGCCGCTGGGAGCCGGTTGCAGGCTCCTCCAGCGCTGCCGTGAGGCTGAGATGGGCCCCGTCCTGCGCCTCACCGGGCCATGGCCCGAAGCGCAGGTCCAGGTCGAACCGGGCGCCGGCTGGGTAGTCCCCGTCGCTCTCCGAGGTGAGCAGCTCCAGCACCAGCACCGGGCGCGGGCCACTGGCGTCCAGGGCCAGGGATTCCTGGCGCACGCGCAGCTCCTTCAGATCCACCGCCGCCGGCAGGGGAGTGTCACCGGCACGATCTCCGGGCGCCTCGGCCAGGCGCAGGAGCAGGCCGGCCGCTCCCGGGCTCGCCGCCGGGCCGGACTCCTGGTTCATGGCCGCCGCCCCGGGCGTGGCAGGCCCGGCCAGCAGCGCCAGGATGGCGGCGGCC
>JBFGDW010000053.1:0-14715 GCA_041580435.1 Candidatus Polarisedimenticolia bacterium
AGGGGACGCGCCGCCGCTCCTCGCTCATCTCGTCGTACTTCTGGCCCATGAACCGCTTGATGGAGAAGACGGTGTTCTCGGGGTTGGTCACGGCCTGGCGCTTGGCCACCTGGCCCACCAGCCGCTCCCCCTTCTCGGTGATGGCCACCACCGAGGGGGTGGTGCGGCTCCCCTCGGGACTGGGGATCACCACCGGCGTGCCCCCCTCCATGACCGAGACCACCGAGTTGGTGGTCCCCAGGTCGATTCCGATGATCTTCGCCATTCTCAACCTCCCGGTATGCTTGATTTCGTCGTTGGCAACGGGAGTATAAGATTTGAGTCTGGAGGGGTCAATTTTCCGCAGGTCTTTTGGCCGCAGTGATTTACGGCCATATCCGGGCGGCCCGGAGGCCCGGGTGGCCTAGCGCCGGGAGAGCCGGCCCGCAGGCGCTTCGGGACGGGACACCGGCGGGATCTGCCCGGTGAGGATCAGATCCGGCCGGGCCTGCCCCTGCCCGTCGAGGCCCCGGATCTGGTAGCTGCGCCGGGACAGGAGGTACGTGTACGACTTCCCCCAGGGATCCCGCAGCTCCGACTCGGTCACCAGCCCCATGGTGGCCAGGTCGTTGAGGGACTCGGGGTAGCGTCCCCGGTAGAGGCCATAGAGCCGCACAGCGAACTCCAGCCGCGCCAGGCGGGCCTGGCTCGCCGACAGCCGCAGGGTCTCGGAGAGCTGGGGGACCGGATACGGCGCCAGCAAGCGCGCGCCGGGGTCCTGGAAGGCCAGCCAGCCGCCGGCCACCACCACGCCGCTGGCTCCCAGCGCAACCAGCGTCGCCAGGCCCCGGTCCAGCACCGCGCGCAGGCCCCTTCCCCGTACCGACGGCCTCTCCTGCTCGGGAACCACCTCCTGGATGAGCTCCTTCTCCAGCAGGGCATAGAGCGCCTTGCAGGTCTCGAACTCCCCCAGGTCGCTGCGGTCGATGATGTCCTGCACGCTGCGCAGGCCGTCGGCCAGCCGGTAAGCCACCAGCTCCTGGGCGGAGACGGTCACGAGATCCGGACCGGAAGCGGCGCGGGCCGGGCGGGCGCTGGCCTCCGCACCGGAGCTCTCCAGCCCCAGGAAAGAGTCCAGCGAGTCCTCCAGCGCCTCCCCGGAGTCCCCCTGGCCCTCCTCCCGCACGATACGGCTGGGATCCGTGGGGCCGTAGACGAGGCTGAAGGAACGGACGCGGCGCTCGATGAGCGGCCATTCGTCCAGGATCCGGAGCCCCTCCATGAGGATGTTCTCCACCGGGATGGGCCGGAAGCACCGGCGGTCGTATTCCACGCTGGCGGCCTGGGCGAAACGGAACTCCCCGTCAGACCAGCGGAACAGCCGGTAGAGGATCTGGGTCACCTGCAGCTGCAGGGCGCGGGCCAGATCCTCCCTGGTCAAGATGTTCTCGCCCACCAGGAGATCGCCGATCCGGCGGCCGGTCTCCCGCTGCAGCCGGAGCACCCGGTCCAGCTGCTCGGGTCGGAGCTTGCCGGTCTTGAGCAGCACGTGGCCCAGGCGGTCCTCGATGTGCTTCTGCTCCGAGTCGGCGCCAACGATGCGTCCCTGCTCGAAGGGGACCGAGACGGTGTCCTGGGAGCCGGAAAGGGTGAGGACCCCGGTCTTCCGCTGCAGCCCGATGAGCTGGAAGATGTCGGCCAGGGTGAAATCCCTGAGTGTTCCTTCCAGTGCCATCCCTAATCCCTTCCCCGGAACGAGGCGGCCACATGGCCGCGGGGCAGGAACCAGCCCAGCAGCCAGGTCATCAGCAGCACCACGCCGGCGCCCACCAGCCCTGGCGCCACCTGGCTGGACAGGGGGGCATAGCTGATCACCGGCAGGGAGCCGCGCAGCACCGCCCAGCTGGCGGCGCTGGCGGCCAGGGCCAGCAGGAGGGTGCCCGACAGGACACGCCCCGCCCAGATCTGGCCGGCGCCCGGGAGGACGGCGGTGAGAATGTGGCTGATGCGGCGCCAGCTGGCCCGGTGGGCCGCCATCTCCCGCTGCTTCTGATCGCGGATGCGCCGCGGCAACGCCGTGCTGCGGGCCTCCACCGCGATGCAGGAGGCGCAGTTGGTCTCCCGGTCCAGGTTCAGGGCGCAGAGCCGGCAGGCGATCCGCCCGCA
The DNA here is from genome assembly GCA_041580435.1 of Candidatus Polarisedimenticolia bacterium. GTDB lineage: Bacteria > Acidobacteriota > Polarisedimenticolia > SMYD01 > SMYD01 > JBFGDW01. Next base: position 2,146 of record JBFGDW010000053.1, read on the forward strand.
GGACAGGCACTGGACTGCCTGGAGCGTCGACGGGCGCCGGAACGCGATCAGGACCAGGGCGAGCAGCGGCAAAACCACGGCCGGCCAGGTGCGCACCAGCTCATCACGGCTGGCGCCGATGCCGCCGGGGATACCGGCGGCCTCTCGGGCGCGCCGGAGGGCCACGGCCACCGGGATGGTGTCCTCCAGCACGTCCAGTCGCCCCTGCCGCTTCTCCCGCTCGGACAGGAGGGAGGTCATGCGTTGCAGGTCGATCCCCTGGGCCTCGCTGAGCGTGCGCTCGGCGGCGGCGAAGTCGAAGCGCTGTTCCTGGGTCAGGTAGAGGTTGTAGTGGGCCGTCATGTCGCCGGGGTCCACCTCGATGGCCTTGCGGAACTCGCCCACCGCCGTGGCGAACTGCCCCAGGTTGAAGAAGAGGGTCCCGGCGTTGTTGTGGGCCTGGCGCAGCCGGGGATCGATCTGGGCGGCGCGCCGGTAGGAGCGCAGCGCGGTGGCGTAGTCCCCCAAGCCCCGGGCCTGGCCGGCGTACAGGACGTGGAGGACGGCATCGTCCGGCGCCTTGGCCAGGAGATCCGCCAGCGTGCGCTGCCGGTCGGCCCCCACCGCGCCCCGTGCGGCACCGGCCACGTGCACCAGCCGCGGGTCGGCGGCCAGGGATGTCACCCGGGCCGCCGGGACGGCCAGCACCCCCGCGGCGGCCAGCACCAGCAGGCCCGCGCCGGCCACCCGGCGCTCCGAGCGGGACAGGTGAGGCGTGGCCAGGATCAGCCAGAGGAGCGGGGTCCACGCCGCTCCCCACGGCAGGGCCAGGGGCAGGAAGGGAACCATGGCCGCCAGCACCGTGGCCGTGGCGGGGGGCAGCCGCCGGGAGAACGACTCGGTCAGGGTGTGGTGCAGGACCCGCAGCGTCTTGAGGAACAGCAGGGTGTAGAGGATGGCGAAGGCCAGGGGCAGGCCGGTGAGCAGGGACCAGCCTGCCGTGCTCAGACCAATGGTCCGGTACAGCCAGTTGCGCGTGGCAGCCTGCACTCCCTCCCACGCCGAGGCCAGCGCCGCCAGCGCGCCCCGGTCGCTGCTCCACTCGGTCTGAGCCAGGCCGAAGTGGGCGCGGGGCATGTCGGGGTCCAGCTCCACCGCGAGCTGGAACGCCTCGCGGGCCTCCGAGAGGTGGTTGAGGGCGAGGTTCTCGTACCCCTCCAGCACGAAGGCCCCGGCCAGGTCCTCGGCCCGTGAGATGCCGTTGGCCCGGCGGCGCTCGCGCAGGGACGCCTCGGCCTCGTCTGCGGCCAGGACATCGCCTCGCAGCAATGCGTCCCGCCGGGTCTCCCAGAGGGGTTGCAGGCCGCCGTCCACGGCGACGGCGGCTCCCGCCCGGCCGGAGGCCTGTGGCGCGGCCGCAGGGTCCTGGGCCCGGGCCCCTCCGGCTTGCAGCAGGAGCAGCACTGGAATGAGCTGCAGCGGCACTCTGACGGCGGCTCGAATCACGCGGGACACACCGGCCTTGTCACGGGGTGAGGTGTTCACGCCGTGCGGCGCAAATCTAGGGTCCCGGCGGGGATGATTCAAGAAATGGAGGGCCGGGCCCCCCCCTGCTGGGGCCGTCAGGCCGGCCCGGTGCGGGAGACGCCCACGTACTGCATCCGCAGGTTGTAGAGGGCCTCCTCCAGGAGCCGCGTTTCGCCCGGGCTGAGGTTCCCCTTGGTCTTCTCCTCGATGACCTGCAGGACCTCGACGAAGAAGCGGGCGCGCTCCAGATCGGCGGGACGGGCCGGGGCGCCCGGCTCCGCCGGGACGCCCAGCTCGTGCAGGGCCGACATGTAAAGAAAATAGACAAAGGACTGGAAGTCCACGGCTCCGCTCGCCTCACGCCCGGACGGGCCGGACCGCGGGGCGCCGGCGGCGGGCCGCTCTCCCTTGGCACCGGCAGCACCGGAGGCACCGGAGGCAGGGCCGGCGTCCTTCCCCGACGGGCGGCTTGCCGCGGAGGCAGGCGGCGGCGCGGGAGCCTCCTCCACGGGGGCGTCGGCGCGGAGCTGGCCCGACTTGTCGAACTTGCGCCGGTCGTTGATCTTGATGGGCTCGGAGCGCACCGAGGCGCCGAGGGATCCTTCGGCCCCGGAGCTGTTGGGATCGTCGCTCATGCCGGGATGGTAACATCGCGCCTCCCGGCGAATCAAACCGTCCCATCCAGGAGGCTTCGTGCCCAGCTTTGACGATCTGGTCGCTCTCATGGCCCGTCTCCGGGGCCCCGGCGGCTGCCCCTGGGACCGGGAGCAGACCCTGGAGACCCTCAAGACCTACCTGGTGGAGGAGACCTACGAGGTCCTGGACGCCCTGGACTCCGGCGACGCCGCCGCCCACCAGGAAGAGCTGGGGGACCTGCTGTTCCAGGTGGTGTTCCAGTCCCAGGTCCGGCGGGAGGAAGGGTCTTTCACCGTGGAGGAGGTCATCGCCGGGATCCACGACAAGCTGGTCCGTCGCCACCCCCACGTCTTCGGGGATGCCTCGGCGGCCACGGCCGAGGAGGTCCTGGACCAGTGGGAGCGGCTCAAGGCGCGGGAGAAGGAAGGGACCGACCGCCCGTCGGTGCTGGACCACGTGCCGGCCCAGCTCCCGGCGCTGCTGCAGGCGCTGCGCCTGACGGAGAAGGCCGCCCGGGTGGGGTTCGACTGGGTGGCGGAGACCGATCTGCTGGAGAAGGCGGAGGAGGAGTGGGAGGAGCTGCGCGGGGCCCTGCGCCGGGGCGACCAGCAGGCGGTGAGCGAGGAGCTGGGAGACGTGCTCTTCGTGCTGGCCAATCTGGCCCGCCACCGGGGGCTGGACCCGGAGCAGGCCCTGCGCCAGGCCAACCGGAAGTTCACCCGCCGCTTCCGCCACGTTGAGGACCGGCTGGGCGAGAGGGGCAGGCGGCCCGACGAGTCGACCCTGGAGGAGATGGACGACCTCTGGGAGGAGGCCAAGCGCCAGGAAGGCTAGAGGGCGCGCACCGCGCCCATGGCCCGGAACTTGGCGTGGCGGGCGTCCAGGCGCTCCTGGGTGTCGGTGGAGGCCGTCGCCGCCAGGTTGCGCTGCAGCGCCTCGTCCAGGATCTCGAACATGGCCTCTGGGTCGGCATGGGCGCCGCCCAGCGGCTCGGCGATGATCTCGTCCACCACGCCCAGCTCCTTGAGATCCGGCGCGGTGATGCGCATGGCCTGCGCCGCCTCCTGCTTCTTGTCGTCGGACTTCCACAGGATGGCCGCGCACCCCTCGGGGCTGATGACCGAGTAGATGGAGTTCTCCAGCATGAGCACCCTGTCGCCTACCCCCAGGGCCAGTGCCCCGCCGCTGCCCCCCTCGCCGGTGATGGTGACCAGGATGGGCACCCGCAGCCGGGACATCTCCCGCAGGTTGACGGCGATGGCCTCGGCCTGACCGCGCTCCTCGGCGCCGATGCCCGGATAGGCGCCAGGGGTGTCGATGAAGGTCAGGACCGGGCGCCGGAACTTCTCGGCCAGCTTCATCACCCTGAGGGCCTTTCGGTACCCTTCCGGCCGGGGCATGCCGAAGTTGCGGCGGATCTTCTCCTTGGTGTCGCGCCCCTTCTGGTGGCCGATGACGGCCACCGGGCGATCATGGTAGAGGGCGAAGCCGGCCAGGATGGCCGGGTCGTCGGCGAACTTCCGGTCGCCGTGAATCTCCACGAAGTCGGTGAACATCACCTGGAGGTAGTCGGCGGTGTAGGGCCGCCGGGGATGCCGGGCGACCAGAGTGCGCTGCCACGGCGTGAGGCTGGCGTAAACCTCCCGGCGCAGGCGCTCCAGCTTCTTCTGGAGGCGCTCCACCTCCCGCTCGTGACCGGGCTTGACGCCGACGCCGGAGATCTCCTCGATCCGCCTCTCCAGCTCCTGGATGGGTCGCTCGAAGTCGCTGCCGTCCACGGTGCCCATATTACACCGTCGCCTGGCGGCGCCGGGCAAGCTCCCGCCGCCGGCCCGGGTCGGTGCACCATGCCTCCGCCACGCGCAGCGCCACCCGCTCGGCCGGGGGCGAGGCGAGGGCCGGGGCCGTCCCCAACGGCTGGCGCCCGGGCCTGGCCAACGCGCGGGCGCGCTTCACGATGGCTGGCAGCCACCGCCGGCCGCCGGCAGGCAGCTGCAGCCGCTGCAGGATGGCGTCCACCTGCGGAGCCGTGGCATCCAGCGCCAGGTAGGCCACCAGGGCAAGCAGGCGCTCGGCGGCCGGCGCCTCCGGGAGCAGCCGCTCCAGGCGCCGGCCCGCCCCGGGCCGGCGGGGCGGCACCAGAGCCGGGTGGAGGGCAGCGAGCAACCCCCGGCGAGCCAGGCGCGCCAGCAACGCCGCCAGGCGCTCTTCTCTCGCCACGCGCTCGAGCTCTCCCGCCAGGCGCGCCGGACTCAGCTGGCCGACTCCCCCATCCCGCACCGCCTCCCCCAGCCAGGCCGACGTGGTCCGCTCCAGCCGGAATCCAAGCCGCACCGACAGCCGCACGGCGCGAAGCGCCCGGGTGGGGTCATCCCGGAAGGAGTCTGGGTGGAGGACGCGCACCAGGCGGCGGCGCAGATCCTCCCGCCCGCCGTGGGGATCCAGTGGCCCGCCGGTGCCGGGGCTCCCGGCCAGCGGCAGGGCCATGGCGTTGATGGTGAAGTCCCGCCGGGCCAGGTCCTGGGCCACCGAGGCGGGCCGCACCCGGGGCAGGGCTCCAGGCCTTGGATAGCTCTCGGCCCGGGGCGAGGCCAGGTCCACGGCGGTCCCGGTGGCGGGATCCTGGAGCCGGGCGGTGCCGAACCTGGGGTGGCACGTGACCCTCAGGGCGTGGCCCCGCGCGGCGCGGCGCGCCAGGGCGGCCGCATCCCCCTCCACCAGGAGGTCCACGTCCCGCAGGGGCCGGCCCAGGAGGAGATCGCGCACGGTCCCGCCCACCAGGTAGAGGGCCTCGCCGCCGGCGGCGGCCGCCGCGGCCAGGCGCCGGAGCAGCGGATCCACCGCGCGGGGCAGCCCGGTGGGCCATGGTGCGCCTTCCACCGGCCTAGGCCCGGGGATGGGTGAGCTTGTAGATGCGCCGCAGACGCTCGCGGCTCACGTGGGTGTAGATCTGAGTGGTGGAGATGTCGGCATGCCCCAGCAGCGCCTGCACGGTGCGCAGATCCGCGCCGTGCTCCAGCAGGTGGGTGGCGAAGGAGTGGCGCAGCACGTGGGGGGAGAGGGGCGCCGTGATCCCCGCCTTCAGGGCCAGCCGGCGCAGGTTCTTCCAGAAGGCCTGCCGGGTGAGTGCGCGCCCCCGGGCCGTGGGAAAGAGAACGGGGCACACGCGCCCGCCCAGCAAGGGCCCGCGTCCCCGTGAGAGGAATGCGTCCACCGCGGCGGTGGCCGTGTCGCCCAGGGGCACGAGGCGCTCCTTGCGCCCCTTGCCCCGCACCAGGATGTAGCCGGCGTCCAGGCGCGCATCCTCCAGCCGGAGGCGCAGAAGCTCGCTCACCCGCAGTCCGCAGGCGTAGAGGACCTCCAGCAGGGCACGGTCGCGCAGACCCCTGGGCGTGTCGGGATCGGGCGCTGCCAGGAGCGCCTCCACGTCTCCCTCGTCCAGGTACCGGGGAAGCGTCCTCCAGCGCCGCGGGCCCGTGAGGAGGCGGGTGGGATCGTCAGGGCGCGCCCCTTCCCGGACCAGGTAGCGGAAGAACATGCGCAGGGACGAGAGGGCGCGGGCCAGGGTGGCCGGCGCCTGACCCGCGGCGCGGGCGGCGCCCAGGAAGGCCGCCAGGTCACCCGCCCCGGCCCGCCGCAGCTCTCCCCTTCCATCCGCGCTGAGCCAGCGCGCCGCCTTGGCCAGATCGCGGCGGTAGGCCGCCAGGGTGTGGCGGGAGAGCCCCCGCTCCACCGCGAGGTGGTCCAGGAACGCCGCTGCCCCCGCCGGCTCAGCGCCGGCCATGGACCAGGAAGGTGACAGGGCCGTCGTTGATGAGCTGCACCTGCATCATGGCGCCGAAGATCCCGGTGCGCACCGGCGTTCCCCCCTGGCCGAGCCCGGACACCACCCGGTCGTACAGCTCCCGCGCCAGGGCCGGTGGGGCGGCACCGTCGAAACCCGGCCGCCTCCCCCTCCCCACCGTGGCGGCCAGCGTGAACTGGGAGACCACCAGGATGGAGCCTTTCACATCGGCCACGGACCGGTTCATCTTGCCGTCCTCGTCGGCGAAGATGCGCAGGGAGGGGATCCGGGCTGCCAGGAGGTCGGCGTCCTCGGGGGTATCGTTCTTCTCCACCCCCAGCAGGACCAGCAGGCCCGGGCCGATGGCGGACACCCGCTGGCCGTCCACCGTCACCGACGCCTCAGTCACGCGCTGGATGACCGCCTTCAACGCGACCTCGCAGCTCCCTCCAGATCTCGCGCCCCTCCCTGGCGCCCAGGGCCAGGGCAGCGGCCAGAAAGGAAAGCGCTCCCGCCGCGATGGCCGCCGCCAGCCACACGGCGCGGTGGCCGGCCACGGCCTCGAGGGTGGGCCAGTGTAGCACCGCCAGCAGGACGATCCCCATGAGGACACTGGCCCCCGCCACCCGCGCCATGGAGAGGAGCACCGGCCGCAGCCAGGCGCCGCGCTCCCGGCGCTGCAGCAGCCAGAGAAGCCCGCCGGCGTTGAGTGCGGCCGCCAAAGATGTGGACAGGGCGATACCCGCGTGCCCCATGACCGAGGCCAGCCCGATGCACATGGGCACGTGCAGGGAGAAGGCCACTGCGCCGACCTTCACCGGCGTGGCCGTGTCGAAGCGGGCGTAGAAGGCGGGTGCCAGGATCTTCACGAAGGCGTTGGGGAGCAGCCCGATGCCGTAGAGTGCCAGCGCCCAGGCGGTGAAGCGAGTGTCGGCAGCGGTGAACTCGCCGCGCTGGAACAGGACCTCGATGATGGGCTCCCGGAGCACCCAAAGCCCCACGGTGGCCGGCAGGGTCACGTAGGACACGAAGCGCAGGCCGCGCCCCACTGCCTCCCGGAGGAGGTCATCACGCCCGTCGGCGGCGAAGGCGGAGAGCGCCGGGAGGATGGCGGTGGACAGGGAGATGACGAACACGCCCAGGACCAGCTCCTCCACCCGGATGGCGTAGTAGAGGTAGCTCACCGAGCCGGTCCCCAGGAACGAGGCAACCTGGCTGTCCACCACCAGGTTGAGCTGGGTGACGCCCACCCCGAACAGGCCGGGGAGCATGAGCTTGCCCACCCGGCGCACCCGGGGGTGGGTGATGGAAAGCCGGGGGCGGAATGAGGGGGCCCGCTTCAGGAGGAACGGGAGCAGGAACCCCATCTGGAGCGCCCCTCCCACCAGCACCCCCACCGCGAACCAGGTGGCCGGCTCGGGAGAGTGCCGGGCGAAGAGGAGGGCGGCGGCGATGATGCTGGCGTTGAGAAGCACCGGGGTGAAGGCCGGCGCGGCGAAGACCCGCTCGGCGTTGAGGATGGCCATGGCCAGCGCGGTGAGCCCGATGAAGAACAGGTACGGGAACATGAGCCGGGTCAGGCTCACGGTGAGGGGGATCTTCCCCTCGATGCCGGTGAAGCCGTAGGCCAGGCCCCGGACCAGCCAGGGGGCCCCCAGAACCCCCAGGCCGGTCACCACCAGGAGAAGGGCCCCCAGGGTCCAGAAGGTGGTGGTGGCGAACTGCCAGGTGGCCTCCTCCCCCTCCTTCCGGCGGGCGTCGGCGAACACCGGGATGAAGGCGGCGGTCAGCGCCCCCTCTCCAAGGAGCCGCCGCAGCAGGTTGGGGATGCGGAAGGCGATGACGTAGGCGTCGGCCGAGTCGGCCGCGCCCAGGATGGCGGCCTGCAGGAGATCCCGGACATAGCCGAACACCCGGGACAGGAGGGTCATGACCCCCATGGCCCCGGCGGAGCGGGTCAGGTTGTGTGGCTTGGCCAACCGGCGGCTCCCACGTGGCCGGCCCACGGCGAGGAGGGGCGCGGCGGGTCGGCCCCGCCGGGCCTAGGAAACGTCCCAGGTCTCCCCGGCGTCCAGCAGCTTGTCCAGCTGGCCCGGACCCGACTTCTCCCGCGCGCTGGCGATCTGGGAGTTGACGCCGTCCTCGTACGTCCCCAGCTCCACGGCCCGGAAGATGCCGATGGGCGTGGGGAACTTGGGCGGCACCATGCGAGACAGGAGGAACGCGTACGCGGCAGGACGGGTCTCGTCGTGCACCACCAGCTCGTCCTCCGAGACCGAGCCGTTGAGGTCCACCACCTCGGGGAGGTACTTGGCCATGCGGATGCCCCGGTTCCCCTGCTTGCCGAAGACCAGGGGCTTGCCCTGCTCCAGGACGATCTGGTTGTCATCCCGCACCGGCTTGTCCGTCATGTAGGAGAAGGCCCGGTCGTTGAAGATGTTGCAGTTCTGCAGGATCTCCACGAAGGCGGTGCCGGGGTGGGCGGCGGCGCGGCGCAGGACCTCCTTCAGGTGGGACTGGTAGATGTCCACCGTGCGGGCCACGAAGGTGCACTCGGCCCCCAGGGCCACCGACACGGGGTTGAAGGGCCGGTCCACCGAGCCCAGGGGCGTGGACTTGGTCCGCTTCCCCTGCTCCGACGTGGGCGAGTACTGCCCCTTGGTCAGGCCGTAGATCCGGTTGTTGAACATGAGGATCTTGAGCCCCACGTTCCGCCGCATGGCATGGATCAGATGGTTCCCGCCGATGGACAGGGCATCGCCATCGCCAGTGACCACCCACACCGACAGCTCGGGCCGGCAGACCTTGAGGCCCGTGGCCACGGCCGGCGCGCGCCCGTGGATGCTGTGGAAGCCGTAGGTGTTCATGTAGTACGGGAACCGGGAGGAGCAGCCGATGCCCGAGACGATGACGAAGTTCTCCCGGGGCGTGCCCAGCTCGGGGAAGATCTGCTGGACGGCGTTCAGGATGGCGTAGTCGCCGCACCCGGGACACCAGCGGACCTCCTGATCGGTGACGAAGTCCTTCTTGGTGAGGGCGGCCGGCGGCGTGGCGGACGGGGTGGTGGCGCTCATGGGGTCCTCTGGAGCAGGTCGTCGATGCGCTCCTCGAGCTCCTGGGCGGTGAAGGGCTTCCCCTGCATCTTGGGGTAGCTCACCACGTCCAGGAGGAACCGGGCCCGCAGGAGCATGGAGAGCTGGCCCAGGTTGAGCTCGGGGACCAGGATGCGCTGGAAGCGGGAGAGGATCGCTCCCAGGTTGCGGGGGAACGGGAGCAGGTGACGCAGGTGGATGGCGGACACCGGCTTGCCAGCCTTGATGGACCGATTGACGGCCGAGGTGATGGCGCCGTAGGTCCCGCCCCATCCCACCACCAGCACCTTGCCCTCGTCCTGGCCCAGGATCTCCAGGTCGGGGATGTCCTGGGCGATGCGATCGATCTTCTCGGCCCGCAGGCGCACCATGTGCTCGTGGTTGGCCGGGTCGTAGCTCACGTTGCCGGTCTGGTCCTGCTTCTCCAGCCCGCCGATGCGGTGCTCCAGGCCGGGGGTGCCGGGCACGGCCCACGGCCGGGCCAGGGTGCGCTCATCACGCAGGTAGGGCAGGAATCCTTCCGGGTCGGTCCGGCGGTGCACGGTGATGGCCGGCAGATCCTCCTCACGGGGGATACGCCACGGCTCGGCGCCGTTGGCCAGGTAGCCGTCGGACAGGATGAAGACCGGGGTCATGTAGGTCACCGCGATGCGCACCGCCTCGAAGGCGATGTGGAAGCAGTCGCCTGGGGTGGCCGGGGCCAGCACCGGCACCGGAGCCTCGGAGTTGCGGCCGTAGAGCGCCTGCAACAGGTCGCTCTGCTCGGTCTTGGTGGGCAGGCCGGTGGAGGGGCCGCCCCGCTGGATGTTGGCGATGACCAGGGGCAGCTCCACCATGACCGCCAGGCCGATGGCCTCGCTCTTGAGGGCGACGCCCGGCCCGCTGGTGGAGGTGAAGCCGATGGCGCCGGCAAAGGAGGCGCCGATGGCCGAGCAGACGCCTGCGATCTCGTCCTCGGCCTGGAAGGTGTAGACCCCGTAGTTCTTGTACCGGGACAGCTCGTGCAGGATGTCGCTGGCCGGCGTGATGGGGTAGCTCCCCAGGAAGACCGGCAGGCCGGCCCGCTGGGAGGCGGCCACCATCCCCAGGGCCAGGGCCTGGTTGCCAGAGACGTTGCGGTAACGTCCCGGCGCCAGGCGCGCCGGCGGCACCTTGTAGGTCTCGTGGAACACCTCCGAGGCGGCGCAGTAGGCGATGCCCGCCTTGAGGGCCAGCTTGTTGGCGGTGATGAGGTCGTCCTTCCCCTTGAACTTCTGCTCCAGCCAGCGCTCGGTGATGTCGGTGGGCCGCTCGTAGAGGTAGTACATCATCCCGAGGGCGAAGAAGTTCTTGCAGCGATCCACCGCGCGCGTGTCCAGCGTGGTGTCCTTGAGGGCCGCCCGGGTGAGGCGCGTCAGCTCCACCTTGAAGACCCGGTACCCGTCCAGGGAGCCATCCTCCAGGGGGTTGATCTCGTAGCCGGCCTTGGCCAGGTCCCGCTCGGTGAAGGCGTCCACGTTGACCACGATGACGCCATGGGGCTTCAGGTCGCCCAGGTTCACCTTCAGGGCCGCGGGATTCATGGCCACCAGCACGTCGGCGCTGTCGCCCGGGGTGTAGATCTCGTCGGAGGAGAAGTGGATCTGGAAGCCGCTCACGCCTGGCAGCGTCCCGGCCGGGGCACGGATCTCGGCGGGAAAGTCGGGCAGGGTGCTGATGTCGTTGCCCAGCACCGCCGAGGTGCTGGTGAACTGGCTGCCGGTGAGCTGCATGCCGTCCCCCGAGTCGCCGGCGAAGCGGATGACGACGTGGTCGAGGGTGCGGGAGGTACGGGGGGACTTGACTGGCTGGGGTTGGCTCATGTGGACCGGCGGCTCACCCGGCGGGGGCGGGTCTGGGCGCGACTAGTTCCCTCTCGCTCGATGCAGGATACTCAGGCTGGTCCGCCGGGTCACGGGGAGCGCTCCCTCTCCGGGGCGGCCGCGCCGCCTCCTGATGCTTCCGGTTGGAGTCTAGCCTCCGGCCCACGGGCTGTCAAACGTGGTAGTCTGGGCGTACGAGAGCCGCGAGGAGGGGCCCATGGCCAGCGTCAACAAGGTGTTCCTGATCGGCAACCTGGGGCGGGATCCGGAGCTGCGATACACCCAGAACCAGACCCCGGTCTGCAACCTCAGCGTGGCCACCAACGAGGTCTGGAACGACAAGAGCGGCGAGCGACAGGAGCGGACCGAGTGGCACCGGGTGGTGGTCTGGGGCAAGCAGGGGGAGGTCGCCTCCAAGTACCTGCGCAAGGGAAGCCAGGTGTTCGTGGAGGGGAGCCTCGCCACCCGCTCCTGGGAGGACAAGGACGGGCAGAAGCGCTACATGACGGAGATCCGCGCCCAGAACGTCCGCTTCCTGGACCGGAAGGGGGAGGGCCCGTCGACCTCGGCCTTCGATGGCGGCGCCCCGTTCGAGGGGCAGGACCCCAAGTACCCCGACGACGACATCCCCTTCTAGGGCGTGTCGTCCCCGCCGGCAGGTGCGACGCCCGCAGCGGACAGGCGCGCGAAGGCCTGGCCCGCCTCTCCGGCATACACGGACTGGGCGTGCTCGTTCACCAGCCTCTGGTAGGTGGCGGCGGCTGCCGCCTGGCGGCCGGCAGCCTCCTGTGCGCGGGCGAGCTCCATGAGCGCAGCGTCGGCGGGGAACACAGGGCTCGGGCGCGCCACCAACTCCTCGAGGAGCCCCAGGCCGGCGTCCACCTCCCCCGCCGCGATGCGGGCGGCGGCCAGGGTGCGGCGCGCCGCCGGGGCCAGATCCGAGGAGGAGTGGTCCTGCAGGTATCGCTCCAGCGCCGTGACCGCCTCGGCGGCCCGGTCCAGGCGCAGGAGCACGGCACCTCGCAGGTAGGCAGCGCGGCCGGCCGCCCGGGATGAGGGGTAGGTGGCCATGACCTCGTCGAGCTTCTCCAGCGCCGCGGCGTCCCGCTCCTGCTGGCTGGCGAAGACCGGCCCTGCTCCCAGGGGCGGGAGCTCTCCTTGGCGCAGGATGGGCGCGCGGCTCACGTCCATGGCCGCCGCCAGGAGGGCCTCCGCCGCATGGCTGCGGGAGCCGAGCCAGCTGCTGAGGCCGGCCCCCAGCAGCACGGCGGCCACCAGCCCCGCCGTCACTCCCAGCAGGGTGCGCCAGTGGCGCTCAAGCCACAGCATCCCGCGCTCCACGACGCTGACGAACTCGTCCTTCTGAACCATCTCGCGCCGTGTCAGTCGCTTGCTCATCCAGGGATCTCCAGGGCCGCCGGGGGCGGTGGTGAGGACCGGGAATGGTACGGAACGCCCGGGCCGGTGTCAACGCGGCGCCCTGGCGCTGCTGCTGCTGGCGCCCCTCCCCGGCTGCCGGCCGCCGGTGACGGCCCCGCTCCCTCCACCTCCCTCCGGCCCCGTTGCCGCCTGGGCGGTCCCCTGCGAGCTGCCGGCCGATGTGGAGGCGGCGCGGCGGGAGCTGCCCGCCATGGTGGCCAGAGCGCGCGCCCAGGCGAGGAGCCTGGGCCTGCCGGCCCCCGCTGCGGTGGAGATCGCACCGGTCCCCGAC
>JBFGDW010000054.1:0-14645 GCA_041580435.1 Candidatus Polarisedimenticolia bacterium
CAGCCTTTCCCCCACGATCCCCTCGAGGGCGGCCCGGTCCAGGGCAGGGAAGACCGGGCGCTCCGGCAGGCTGGCCAGGTAGTCCTCCAGGGTGCGGGCGAAGGCGTCGCAGGCGGCCCGGATCTCCTCCGGCCCCCACTCAAGGCGATCAGACACCCGGCTGCCTCCTGACACGGCTCCCCGGGACCACGTGGTCGGTGCCGTCGGGGTAGCGGATCCAGGCCTTGTGGCCGCCGTCGTAGTCCCGGGCCCAGACCACCAGGCGCACAGGTGTCCCGTCGAAGACTGCCTCCTCGTCCCCCTCCGGATCCACCCCCGCCATCACCCTCAGGAAGGGGTTGGAGCGCCGCTCCTCCCCGATGGTGGTGGGCAGCCGGTGTCCGGGCAGCACCGGCGTCTCGTCGGGCAGCGCCAGCAGCCGCTCCATGAGGGAGCGGCGCAGGTCGGTGAAATCGGTGTGCCCCGGCGCCCGCGTCCCTCCCACCGACCCCTTGAAGAGGGTGTCGCCGGTGAAGACCCCCACCCCCTCGATGCGGAAGGCGAGCTGACCGGCGGTGTGCCCCGGGATGTGCATGGCCTCCACCCGCAGGCGGCCGCAGTCCAGCCGCTCGCTGTCGGCCAGCACCCTCTGCACCAGCCCGTCCTGCCGGAAGAGCGCCACCTCCCGGGGGTGGGCCACCACCTGAGCGCCGGTCCCCCGTGCCAGCTCCGTGGCCGAGCAGGAGTGGTCGAAGTGATGGTGGGTCAGCAGGATCCAGCGCAGCTCGAGCTTGTGGCGCGCCAGCGTTGCCCGGACCACCGCCGGCGCCACCCCGGCGTCCACCAGCAGCGCCGGGCCCCCCTCCTCACCCGCCACCACCCAGGTGTTGGACAGCCAGCGCGCCTCCTCGTGACGCTCCAGGACCGGGCTCAACGCCCGTCCGCCGCCAGCAGGTGCATGGCCAGGGCCAGCCCCTCGGCCAGGTCGTCCTCCGTCCGCACCGGGAGCTTGACGCTGCCGGTGCTGGCGGCCACCCGCGCCCGCGTCCTCGGAGCCAGCTCGGCGGCCGTCTCGATCCCCGCCCGGGCATCCACCGGCAGGCTCACCTCCAGCGTCATGCCGCGCCGCCGCCCGCCCGGCTGGGGGAGGTGCACGCGCAGGATCTCGCGCCCCCGGGCGCGGAGGCTCGGGAGCCAGGTCCTGCCCGCCCGGACGATCTCCTCGCGGGTCCCCCCTAGGGACAGAAAAGCTTCTCTCAGAATGAGATAGCGGTCACGCTCCGCCTCCCGGCAGGGGGTCAGGAGCTGCTGGAGGCTGGGTGGGTCCACGACGGGCTGCGACACGTTTCACCTGCCCGGAATGATACCCCACGCCCCGGCTCCGGCCACCGAAATGACTGAAAAAAGGGAGGTTGCATCGTGCCGTACAAGGATCGTCCTCATTTGGGGACGAGCTAGTGAAAACTTCTTTTTCCTGTTATACTTCTGCCAGTTGCAGGCAAACAAAAAGAGAAGGGAACGAGAGATGGGACACACGAAATCGGCGGCGCCGGTTCCGGTTCGTGAGCTGCCGCGTGACGTGCGCGACGCGATCGACATGTATGTTCCCCGTGGGATCCCTGCTCAGTCCGCGCACTACTACATCCAGGCGGAGCACGTGCGGCTGCTGCGCGGCCGGGCCCAGGCGGAGCGCAACTCGTTCCGCTGGGAGCGGACGGTCAACGAGCTGAGGCGGTCGCTCCCGGACCTGTCCGTGCGGGATGTCACAAACTACGTCTCGGAGAACTGCTACCAGGCCGATGTCCTCCTTCACACCGGCCTCGAGCTTCCCGAGGACCCCACCGATCTGCTGGGAACGCTGCGCAAGGGGGTGCGGATCGCCTCCATCCACGCCTCGTTCTTGGCCCCCACCTGGTGGATGGGGGTCCGCCGCATCACCCGCAGCGGATCCAGTATCCGCGAGGAGTGGGAGTGGCCCCAGCGCTCCCCGGCCCAGAAGGTCCGGCTGGTGGCCGACGAGGTGCTGGGCACCCTGGGGTGGCTGCGCCTTTCCAACGACCAGGTCAGGCAGCGCATCGCCAACGTGGAGCTGAAGCGGATCAAGCCGGGCCAGGCCCGGGTGGGGCACGTCCTGTTCAGCGAGCACATCTCCTTCCCGTGAGCTCCGGCACCTTGACCGCGACCAGGAAGCGCCCCAAGCAGGCCGCGCAGCGGCTGCCTGACAACGTCCGGCTCGCTTTGAGACGGTACTACCCGGCGGAGGTGTCGGCGCGCAGCGCCGCCTACTACGCCCTCCCCGAGCACCTGGCGCTCCTGCGCCTGCGCTCGGAGGCCGAGTCCCGCATGCTGCGCTGGAACGACGCGGCCGAGGACCTCAAGAAGGACCTGGACGATCTGGCCATCAGCGTCAGCGAGTGCACCGCGTTCAGCAACTCCTACCAGATGGAGATCCTCCTCCACGAGGAAATCCCCTTTCCGGAGCAGCCCGATGGGCTGTTCGAGGCGATCCGCAAGCCTCCCATCCGCACCGCGCGCCTC
Source organism: Candidatus Polarisedimenticolia bacterium (assembly GCA_041580435.1). GTDB lineage: Bacteria > Acidobacteriota > Polarisedimenticolia > SMYD01 > SMYD01 > JBFGDW01. The sequence goes on from JBFGDW010000054.1 coordinate 2,518, forward strand.
GCCGCCAGCTTCCTCCTTCCTTACTGGACCATCGCCTTCCGCAAGTGGCGCCGCAGCAAGAAGGGGGTGATCACCACGGAGATCATCCCCCAGAAGGGACGCCACACCACCCGGGTGGTCAACGCCGCCGCCAAGGTCCTGCGCAAGCACGGCTGGAAGCGGATTCCGGCCAACCTGGCCCAGACCAAGATCCCCAACATGGACCTGGAGTTCGTGCCCCTAGGCGAGGTCCGCGTGGCCGACGTCGTCTTCGGCGACCTCAACGGCTCGACCTTCTGAGCACAAGCAACCCGAGCACAAGCAACCGACCGGGAGAGACATGGGACGCAAGACACATCTGCAAGCCATCCGCCGCCGCCGCAAGCGCCGCAAGGAGCGCGTCAAGGCCCGCATCCGGGCCCGCAAGGCCGAAGGGACCCGGGGTAAGGCGAGGGCCAGCTAGCCGGCCAGGGGGCGCGGGGGCGCCAGCGGCTCCTCCCCCTTCTGCACCAGGCGCTGGACGATCTCCCCGCCGATGAGGTGGCGCTCCACGATCTCCTCCACATCGGCCAGGGTCACGCCCCCGTACCAGACCCCCTCGGGATAGACCACCACCGAGATCCCCTGCTCGCAGGTGTCCAGGCAGCCTGCCTTGTTGGCCCGCACCATGCCGGCCAGGCCGCGGGACTTGAGCGCCTTCTTGAAGGCGTCGCGCACCTCCGCCGACCCCTTGGCCAGGCAGCAGCCGCGGGGGTGGCCGGCCGGTCGCTCGTTGACGCAGATGAAGAGGTGCCGCCGGTAGCGGGCCATGGGCCGATTCTAACATGGGGATCGGGCGCCGACAGGCGTTGACGGCCCCCCCGTCCCGGGGGGACAATGGCGACATGAGCCGCAAGCAGAAGGGGAAGGGCGCTCCTGGCGCCGGCGGCGGGCCGCCCGAGATCCAGGTGACGTGCCCGTGCTGCCAGACCCGCCTCCTGGTCAACGCCGCCAGCGGCGCCATCATCCGGGAAGACCGCAAGAAGAAGCCGGCACGCAGCTTCGAGGACGCCCTCACGGAGGAGAAGGCCCGGCGCGCCTCCACTGACGCCCTTTTCGGGAAAGCTCTGAAATCCCAGAAGGACCAGCAGGCGGTCCTGGAGCGCAAGTTCCAGGAGGCGATCAAGAAGGCGGCGGACGAGCCTGATGAGGAGACGCCGCGGCCGGTGGACTGGGACTGAGGTCTACGCCGGCCTGGCGCGCCGGCGCCGGTTGTTCTCGCTGCGCCGGATGAAGCGGTCCTCCAGACGCCCCACGCCGCTGATGATCACCATGGCGAAGGCGACGATGATCCCGGCCACCTTGAAGTAGCCGGCGCCGCAGGCCAGTCCCACCGCCCCCACCACCCAGATGCTGGCTGCGGTGGTGATCCCCTCCACCGAGCCGCGGCTGCGGATGATGGTCCCGGCGCCCAGAAAGCCGATGCCGCCGATGATCCCCTCCACGATCCGGATGGGATCGGAGCGCGTGTTCTCCATGACCTGCCGCACCGAGGAGAAGATCTCCAGCGTCACCAGGGTGAAGGCGGCGGCCCCCATGGAGACCATCATGTGGGTGCGCAGGCCGGCGGGCTTGCCCATCACCTCCCGCTCGATGCCCAGGACGGCACCCAGCAGGACGGCCAGCAGCAGCCGGAGGGTGATCTGCCCGAGGGTGAGATCGAGGTCCACGCCGGGCGGATTCTTCCTGGAAAGCCCTGGGAAGTCAAGGCGGCGAGCGCCGGTCCGGGGCCGTCTCCGCCAGGGGACACCCGTCCCGGCCAGCGACCTCCAGCCTGGACAGATCGACCCCTCGCGTGGGAGCTCAGGCCCGGATCGGCCCGTTCCGCGCGGCTGGCAAGGTTCTGGCAAAAGGGGAGCGCAGGAGGACGACCATGCGACTGACCGACATCCTGAAGAGGCTCACCCCCGCCAGCTCCGCCCTCGGCATTGCCGGACTCGTGTTGCTGCTGGGGGCCACCCCGGCTCCGGCCCTGGCCGGGGGCAAGGACCGTGGTCATGGCCACAAGCATGGCCATTACAAGCACGGGCATTACAAGCATGACCGCGGCCACAAGCACGGCCACTACAAGCACCGCTACCGCGACCACGGCTACGGGGGCCACTTCTCCATCCCGGCGCGCATCCACCTGGAGAAGCACCACCGGGCCTACCGGGACTACTACCACGGGCGCTCGTACTACCGCCCGCACCGCCACCACCACGTGGTCTACCACTTCCCGGTCTACACCGAGTTCGGCGTGGTCTACCGGCCGCACTCCTACTGCGACGGCCACCTCTACCGTGGTTACATCTCGTACGACGGGCCGCGGTTCAGCCTGGACGTGCGCTACTGACCGGCTCCGCCAGCAGCGCCTCGGCGCCGGCCCGCTCCGCCTCCGCCAGGCCGGGGCGGGCCAGTGCCAGCCGGGCGGCCGCCCCCGCCAGGTCGGGCGCGATCTCCCGCGCCAGCCGCGCCAGGCGCAGCGCCACCGGCGCGGTGAGCTTCCCCCCGCGCTCCAGCAGGGCCAGGCGCAGGGCCGCCGCCGCGGCCTGGGTGTCGCCCGCCTGGTGAAGCCGGCGGGCCAGACGCACCAGCAGGGCCGGGTCGGCCTGGGGCACCGGCGCCACCAGCAGCAGATCGCGCCAGTGCTGCACCGCCTGCTGGTGATCCCCCCGGCGCAGCTCCTCCCGGATGGCCACCAGCAGCGGCTCCGCCGCCTGCTCCGGCTGCCCCTCGTCCCGGGCCAGGCGCACCGCCACCAGGGCTGACTCGTAGGCGTCCATGACCGGCCGGTCCACCTTGGCGTCGATCCGGGGCCGGATGTAGCGCTCCTCCACCTTCTTGTTCTTGATGATGAGGGCGGCCGCCACGCCGAAGGCGAACCCGCCGGCGTGGGCCCAGTAGGCCACCCCCCCCTCCTCGCCCGAGACCAGCAGCCCCATGGCCACCTGCTCCGCGAACCAGAGGGGGAGCATGGACCAGGCCGGCGCCGAGAAGGTGCCGCTGCCGCTGAGGCCGAACAGGTAGACGAAGTGGATGTCGGTGTTGCGGTAGCGGATGAGAAACGCGCCCATGGCCCCGGCGATGGCGCCCGAGGCCCCCACCAGGGGGACGGTCGATCCCAGGTGCCAGACCAGGTGCGCCAGCCCGCCGGCCACCCCCGAGGCCAGGTAGAAGCCAGCGAACAGCACCCGGCCGTAGACATCCTCGATGAACGGACCCACCAGGTAGAGGATGAACAGGTTGGACAGCAGGTGCAGCCAGCCGGCGTGGAGGAACATGTGGGTGAGCAGGGTGACCGGCCCGGCGGCGGCCGGCACCAGCCCCCACCGCCGCACCGGCAGACGCTCCACCGCCTCCCGGGCCATGGCGATGCGCCGATCCAGCTCCGCCTGCTGCTCCTGCCGCCGGTCCGCGCCGCCGGCCGGCCGGTACGACTCCCGGTAGGCCTCCAGCATGGTTTCCAGGCCGCGCCGGTCGCGGCCGGGGAAGAGCAGGTCCAGGTCCGCCTCTTCCACCTCCAGATAGGGGTGGGTCAGGAAGTACTCGGCGGCGGCCTCCATCCGGAAAAAGATCCGCTCGTCATCGCCGGGACGCGTGGCCGGCGTGACGTAGAGCACCACCGCGCACAGCGCCATGATGCCGAAGGTGACCCACGGCAGGCGCCGGACGGTGTCCTTCTCGTGGCCGACGGGCAGGACGATCACGGCACAAAATATGGGCCCCCGTGCCGGAGGGCGCCAGAATCGGGGCCGGGCGCCGCTTTGCCGGCGCGAGGCGCAGGCGGAGGCCTGCGCGCCGGGCTAGCGCTCCTCCGGCCGCGGCCGGAGGCGGACCACCGTGGCGCCCCAGCCGCCCCGGGTGGACGGCGCGTCGTCAAATGACGCCACGCCGGGGTGGCGGGAGAGCACGGCCCGCACCCGCTCCCGCTGCACGCCGATGCCGCGGCCGTGGATGAGGCGCACCTCCTGGAAGCCGGCCTCCAGGGCCGCCTCCAGGTACGACTCCACCACGTCAGGGATCTCTCGCGGCGCGAACGGGTGCAGGTCGAGGAAGTCCTCCAGCGGAAGCTCCACCGGCTCGTCCTGGTCCTCAACCATGGGCCCTCCGCGGCCATGGTGCCACAGGCGGGAGGCGGTTTGACAGCAGTGGATCGCCGTCCCTATGCTGGACGCCCTCATGGCCACCAGGGACCAGCGCCGCCAGCCGGCCGGGAGCGCGCCGCCGCTGCACCGGATCCTGCTGGCCGATCTCAAGCGGGGCGGGCTGGGCGGTCACCTGCGCGCCGACCTGTCGGAGCTCTTCCACTTCTACCTGGACGACGAGACCCAAACACGCCTGGCCCGGATGGGGCGCATCCGCCGGCTCTTCTGGATGCTGGGCTGGCTGGTCAAGAGCCTCTTTTTGAAGCTGTCGCCGGCGCGGCGCCTGCTGCTGCTCATCGCCTTCATCATGGCCCTGTTCGAGCGCGTGGAGCTCGCCTGGCTTGGCCGGGTGGAAGTGGAGCCGCGCTTCTGGGCCGTGGTGGTCGTGGTGATGATCCTCATGCTGGAGCTCAAGGACAAGCTGGCCGCCCATGACGAGATCGACGTGGCCCGTGACGTGCAGCTCGATCTGCTCCCACGGGAGCCACCCCGGGTGGCGGGGTGGGAGGTCTGGACCAGCACGCGCCCGGCCAACGACGTGGGAGGCGACCTGGTGGATCACCTGGAGGCCCACGGCGAGGTGGGGCTGGTGCTTGGAGACGTGGCGGGCAAGGGGATGGGGGCGGCGCTCCTCATGGCCAAGCTGCAGGCCACCCTGCGCGCCCTGGCCGGTGATCACCCCGACCTGGCGGAGCTCGCCGGCCGGCTCAACGACATCCTCCATCGCGATGGCCTGGAGAACCGCTTCGCCACCTTCTTCTATGCCACCCTCAGGCCCGGCACCGGCCAGGTGCGCTGGGTCAACGCCGGCCACAACCCCGCCTACCTGCTGCGACCGACGGGAGTGCGTGAGCTGGAGGCCTCGGGGCTGCCGCTGGGGGTGCTGCCCGGGACCACCTACACCGAGGGGAGCCTGGACCTGGCCCCCGGCGAGCTGCTGGCCATCTACTCCGACGGACTCTCGGAGGCGGCCGACGCCGACGACCAGGAGTACGGCGCCGGCCGCCTGGCCAGCCTGCTGCCCGAGGTGGTCGCCCTGCCGCTGCCCGACGCCGGTGCCGCCATCCTGGCGGATGTGGAGCGTTTCACCCGTGGCCAGCGGCTCCAGGACGATCTGTCCCTGGTGCTGATCCGCCGCGCTCCCTGATAGACTCCACCCACACGGAGGAGGATCACACATGGCCGGATCCACGCCACCCCGGCGCATCGTCGTCACCGGCGCCAGCCAGGGGCTAGGACTGGGCTTCGCCCGTCACTGGCTCGAGGCCGGGAACCAGATCTTCGCGCTGTCGCGCCGGGCCGAGGAGGAGTCCACCCTGTCCGAGCTGGCCGCGCGCCACCCCGGCGCCCTGCACCGCAGGAAGTGCGACGTCTCCGATCCGCAGTCGGTGCAGGAAGCCGCCGCGGCGGTGGCCGCCGCGTGGGACAGCGTGGATGTCCTGGTCAACAACGCCGGTATCTACGGCCCCAAGGACAGCGGCCTGGAGGACCTGGATCTCGCCGACGTGCGCCGCGTCTTCGAGATCAACACCCTCGGCCCCGTGCTGGTGACCCGCGCCCTGCTCCCCCTGCTGCGCAAGGGACGGGACCCGAGGGTGGTCCACGTGACCTCCCTCATGGGCTCCCTGGCCGACAACGCCAGCGGCGGTGCCTACCCGTACCGCATGAGCAAGGCCGCCCTCAACATGGCGGCGCGCAACATGGCCCACGAGCTCGCCAGCGGAGGGGTCATCTGCACCGTCATCCACCCCGGCTGGGTGCGCACCGGGATGGGTGGCGCCGGTGCCCCCCTGACCGTGGACGAGTCGGTGCCGGCCATGACGAAGACCATCGAGGGGCTCACCACGCGCCACTCGGGGGGCTTCTTCGATCGCCACGGCGATCGGCTCCCCTGGTAGCGGGCGTCGTGCGAGGCCTCTGGCTGGAGGAGCGCCGTCTCGCCCTGCGCGAGGACCTGGAGCCCCCGGCCCCCGCCCCCGGCGAGGTTCTGGTGCAGGTGCGCCTGGCCGGCATCTGCAACACCGATCTGGAGCTGCTGCGCGGCTACATGCCGTTTGCCGGCGTGCCGGGCCACGAGTTCGTGGGGGTTGTGGCGCCGGGGCATGGCGGGCTGTCGGGCCGCCGGGTCGTGGGGGAGATCAATGCGTCCTGCAGGGAGTGCGACGCGTGCCGGGCTGGCCGCTCCACCCACTGCCCGCGCCGGACGGTGCTTGGGATCGCCGGGCGCCACGGCGTCTTCGCCGAGATGACGCGCCTGCCCGAGGACTGCCTGCACCTGGTCCCGGACGAGCTCCCCGACGAGGTGGCGGTCTTCACCGAGCCGCTGGCCGCCGCCCTGGAGATCCAGGAGCAGGTGGAGGTGCGCCCGCGGACGCGGGTGCTGGTCATCGGCGACGGCAAGCTGGGGCAGCTCATCGCCCGCACCCTGGCCCTCACCGGCTGCCGGCTGCATGTGGCCGGCCGGCACGCCGCCAAGCTGGACCTGCTGCGCCACGCCGGCATCGCCACCCTGAACGGCCCCGGTGCGGTGGAGACCGGCGCCTACGATCTGGTGGTGGAGTGCGCCGGCCGGCCCGAGGCGTTCGCCCTGGCCCGGCGCGCCGTGCGGCCTGCCGGCACGCTGGTGCTCAAGAGCACCTACGCCGGGCGCCTGGAGGTGGACGCCTCGGGGCTGGTGGTGGACGAGATCCGGCTGGTGGGGTCGCGCTGCGGCCCCTTCGCGCCGGCGCTGGCGCTGATGGCCGCGGGCCGGGTGGACGTGACCCCCCTCATCGCGGCGCGCTATCCCCTGGCCCGTGGCGAGGAGGCGTTCCGGCGCGCGGCCACACCGGGGACGCTGAAGGTGCTGCTGGAGATGGACGCCAGCGGCGACTGATCACGCGCCGCCGCCGCCCCCCTTGCGCCGGGCCGCCAGGATGGCCTGCACCAGGGTCTCCGGGGCCTCCGCCATGCTCGGCCGCTTCACCTCCACGTCGTCGTAGGCCCGCCGCTCGAGGTCCACCGTCTTGCGGTAGGTGTCCAGGAAGGTGATGCACGGCGGGCAGTCGCTGATGTGCCTCTCGAACTCGGCCCGCTCCCCCGCCGGCAGCTCGTCATTGAGGTAGGCCATGATGAAATCGACGAATTCCTTGCAGTTCATGGGGTGCCTGTCTCCATCTCGGCGGCGAGCAGCGTGCGCAGCGCCAGCCGCGCCCGGTGCAGCCTCACCTTCACCGCGCCGGCGGTGAGGCCCAGGAGACGCGCGGTCTCCTCGGTGTCCAGCTCCTCGATGTCCCGCAGCAGCAGGACCTCCCGGTAGCCTTCGGGGAGCCTGTCGATGCTCCGCCGCACCGTCTGGCGGACCTCCTCCTTCTCCAGCAACGCATCGGCCCCACCGGGCCATTCCCTCGGGGTGTCGGCGAGGACGCCGTCCTCGTGGAACCGGGGCAGGAGCTCCTCGATGGGCTCCTCCGGGCGGCGGCTGCGGGCGCGCAGCTTCATGAGGGCGGCGTTCACCGCGATGCGGTGCAGCCAGGTGGAGAGGCGGGCGCTCCCGGTGAACTGATCCAGGGCCTTGAAGGCCGCCAGGAAGGCGTCCTGCACCGCGTCGCGGGCGTCCTCCTCCCGTGGCAGGAAGCGGCGGACCACCGCCAGCAGCCGGCCGGCGTGCAGCCGGACCACCTCCTCGAAGGCCGCCTCGTCGCCGGCGCGCAGACGCCGGACGAGAGCGTCATCCTCCTCCGGGCGGGCGTGGGCTGCCTTGCGCGTCATCTAGCGAACCAGTGCAGTATCGGGGTGAAACGAGGTCCAAGAGTACCAGAAGACCCGGAGGGCGGGCAGGCGCCGCAGCCGTTCCCCGGCCAGCGGCCCCGACAGGCCGGCGCCTGATTCGGGGTCGAAGCGCGACGGCTCGCCGCCGCCCTGCGTGACCAGCCGGCCTTCCCCGTCCCGGCCCAGCTCCAGCACGCGCCCGCCGGCGCGGCGCTCGAACGCCGCCGCCCCCGTGGCGCCCACGGCCACCCACGTCACCGGCAGGCTGCCCACCTGGCCATTGAGCACACCCCGCTCCACCAGCAGGTCGAGGGGAACGGCGGCCGCCGCCTTGCCGTCCCGCACTCCCACCACCAGGGTCTTCCCCGGCAGGCGGTCATCGGCCAGGGTGCGGCCGGTGGCGCCGGTGCGGTCGCTGGCGATGTAACTGGCGTAGGGGCTCTCCTCCAGCGGCGGCTTCACCAGCACCAGGGTGCCGGGATGCATCTTCCTCCACTCGCCCCAGGTGGTGACCACGGAGGGGATCTCGGCCAGGGTCTTCCCCTGGTGGGGGCCGGTGATGGCGCTGGCGTTGACCTGGCTCCAGTAACTGCCCGTGTCCCGGTCGTACATCACCAGGGCATCGCGCCACAGCGCGCCGCTGGTGCCGAACGTGGTCTCCCTGCCGTCGATCCGTCGGACGTACACGACGCCCGTGCTGGCCAGGGGTCACCAGGTGGCCGCGATGGGCGTCTCCCCCAGGCGGTCATTGACCACCTCGTGGCGATCCAGGTGCCAGGTGGACCAGGCTCGCGCCTGCTGGCCGTCGAACACACCCAGCACCAGCTCGTCGTCGCGCATGAACTCCGCCGCCTCGGCCGCCGGCACCATCTCAGGGGCGTCGATGGGGACGATGGTGTCCTTGGGGATCAGCTTGAGGACCGGATCGCCGTCGATGACGTACTCCACCTCGGGCTCTGGCCGCGACGGGCGGGTCTGGGGCGAGTCGGCCGGCTGCGGCGAGTCGGCCGGGCGCGTTTGCGTCTGCGCCGCCGCGCCCAGCGCCAGCGGCCCTGCGCTCGCCGCGGCCGGTGCCCCGCCCAGCGCCAGCCCCAGCGCCGCCAGCCCCGCGCCGCTCTTCACGACGATCCGCCTCCTGCTCTGCCTCGCCACCACGCGCATCCCTGCCTCCTCTTCCATGCTCTCCCCGGCTCAGGGCCATCCCGCGGATGCGGTCCGGCCGTTCCGGATCCGCGGCTCGATCATCCCGCAGGTGAAACCTCCATTGCAAGGGAGAATGTTCCCGGACGTCCCGGAAATATCCGCTATCCTTGCCGGCGTTGCGGTGCAGGCAGGAAGGAGGTCGCGGCCTCGTGCCGGCAGAGCGCTACAACGCGGTGATCATCGGCGGCGGCCCCGGCGGGCTGGTGGCGGCTGCCGGACTGGCCGGTCTGGGTGCCCACGTCGCCCTGATCGAGCGGGACCGGATGGGGGGCGACTGCCTCAACACCGGCTGCGTCCCCTCCAAGGCGCTCATCGCCTCGGCCCATGCCGCCCACGCCTTCCGCAGCGCCGGCCGCTACGGCCTGGGCGCCCGGGAGCCGGAGGTGGACGTGGGGGCGGTCTTCGAGCGGGTGCGGCAGCGGCGCGCCCACATCGCCCCCCACGACTCGCCGGAGCGCTTCGAGAAGCTAGGCGTGCGTGTGTTCGTGGGCGAGCCTGCCGTCTTCAGCGGCCCCCGCAAGGTGCGCGCCGGCGCAGTGAGCCTGGAGGCCGACCGCTTCGTCATCGCTACCGGCGCGCGGGCCGCGGTGCCTCCCATCGACGGGCTCGCCGGCGCCCCTCACTTCACCAACGAGACCTTCTTCGACCGCCTCAGCACCGCACCCGCCAGCCTGTGCGTGCTGGGGGGCGGGCCCATCGGCCTGGAGCTGGCCCAGGCCATGCGCCGCCTGGGCGTGCCGGTGACCGTGGTGGAGATGACCGACCAGGTCCTGATCATGGAGGATCCCGACGCCGCCGCGGTGGTGCGTGCCTCCCTGGAGGCCGACGGCGTGGAGATCCTCACCGGGCACGCGGCCACCAAGGTGGAGCGCGGGCCTTCCCACCTGGGCGAGACGGCGGTTCGGGTGACCTTGCAGCCTCAGGGCGGCGGCGGGCAGGCCACCGTGCGCGAGTTCGGCGCGCTGCTGGTGGCGGTGGGACGCGCCCCCAACGTGGAGGGGATGGGACTGGAGGCGGCCGGCGTCCGCTTCTCGCCCAAGGACGGCATCCCCGTGGACGCCTACCTGCGGACGAGCCGCAAGCACATCCTGGCCGTCGGCGACGTGGCGTCGAGATACAAGTTCACCCACTTCGCCGACGCCCAGGCTCGCGCCGCGGTGCGCAACATCCTGATCCCCTGGTGGCCGGCCCGCTTCGACGATTCCATCGTGCCGTGGTGCACCTACACCGACCCCGAGTGCGCCCACGTGGGCCACAACGAGACCACCGCCGCCAAGGCGGGCCTGGAGCACAAGGTCTACAAGTTCGAGCTGAAGGAGCTGGACCGTCCGGTGGTGGACGACCAGGACGCCGGCTTCGTGAAGGTCATCGCCGACGGCAAGGGGAAGGTGCTGGGCGCCACCATCGTGGGCGCACGGGCCGGCGACACCATCCACGAGTACGTCATGGCCATGAAGCACGGCATCGGCCTGGCCTCCATCTCGGGCACCATCCACGCCTACCCCACCTACGGCGAGGCCAACCGCCGCCCGGCCGACGCGTTCATGCGCGGCAAGCTGACCCCCTTCGTGCGCCGCCTGCTGGCCCACCGCTGGGGAGCACGCGGCGGGAGCTGAGCGCCACCTCGCGCCTGCAACCCTTGCCCCGGACGTGCCGTATGTGACACGGTGACGTGTCCCCTGGCGGGGATCGTCCATTTACATTTCATTTACAACTCTGGAGATGATCGATGCGCTGGATGGCTCGTGCCTGTATGGCCCTCTTCCTGCTGACCAGCTCGCTCCCCGCCCTCGCGGGGGTCGATGCGCGCATGTTCCGCTACCCCGATGTGTCCGACACCCACATCGCCTTCGTCTACGCCGGCGACATCTGGCTGGTGTCCAAGGAGGGGGGCACCGCTCACCACCTGAGCACGCCCAAGGGGGAGGAGGCGTTCCCCCGCTTCTCCCCCGACGGGCAGCGGATCGCATTTTCAGGGAACTACGACGGCGACACCGACATTTACGTCATCGGCGTGGACGGCGGCGTGCCGCGGCGGCTCACCCATCACCCCTCCGGCGACCGGGTGCTGGACTGGTACCCCGACGGCAAGTCGATCCTGTACGCCACCGGCATGACCAGCGGGCGCGCCCGCTTCAACCAGCTCTACCGCATCTCTCCCGAGGGGGGCCTGCCCCAGCGGCTGCCCGTCCCCTACGGCGAGTTCGGCAGCATCTCTCCCGACGGCCGCTCCCTGGCCTACACCACCATCAGCCGCGACTTCCGCACCTGGAAGCGCTACCGGGGCGGCATGGCCCCCGACATCTGGCTGTTCGACCTCAAGACCCACGCCGCCCGCAACCTCACCAGCGACATGGCCAACGACGCCCAGCCCATGTGGGACGGCAAGATGATCTACTTCCTGTCGGACCGGGACGAGGCCAAGCGGGCCAACATCTGGAGCCTGGACCCGGCCACCGGCAAGACGAAGCAGCTCACCTTCTTCAAGGAGCTGGACGTCAGCTTCCCCGGCATGGGCAAGGGGGAGATCGTCTTCACCGCCGGCAGCGACCTGTACCTGCTTAACCTGGCCAGCGGCCAGCAGCGCAAGGTGCAGGTGGACCTCATCACCGACCGCACCAGCCTCAAGCCGCGGGTGGAGGGCGTCGCCCGGCTCATGTCGGGCGGCGGCATCTCGCCGTCCGGCGCCCGGGCGGTGCTGGAGGCCCGCGGCGAGATCTTCACCGTCCCCGCCGAGCACGGCTTCACCCGCAACCTGACCCGCACCTCCGGCGTGGCCGAGCGCAACCCGGCGTGGTCCCCTGACGGCAAGCTGGTGGCCTACTTCAGCGACCGCAGCGGCGAGTACGAGCTGACGGTGCGCAATGCCGACGGCACGGGTGACGAGCGCACCCTCACCAAGATGGGCCCAGGCTACCGCTACAACATCTTCTGGTCCCCGGACAGCAAGAAGATGATCTTCGTCGACCAGGCCATGAACATCAACATGTACGACATGGACGCCGGCAAGGTGACGCGCCTCGACAAGGG
>JBFGDW010000055.1:0-14510 GCA_041580435.1 Candidatus Polarisedimenticolia bacterium
CCGGCGACGACGGCGGCGATGGCACGCTTGTGCAGGAGGCGCGCCTGCTGCGCCTCGTCCTGCCCGGGCACCGGCACGGCCTGGGCCCGGGTGTAGGCCTCGGCGGCCTCACCGGGACGGCCGCTCCGGCGGTGGATGTCGCCCACCCGCTCCCAGGCCCTGGCCTGGTCCGCAGCCGAGCCACCGGCCGCCGCCAGAAGCTCGATGGCGTGCCGGTAACGGTGGCAGGCGGCCTCCAGCGCCAGGCGCGACTCGTCTCGCTCGGCGGCGTGGAGGAGCTGCTGGGCGGCCTCCAGCGGAAGGCCGGCGGCCTCCAGGTGCTGGGCGATCTCGGGAGCCGCGGATGCGCCTGGACCGTCCGTCTCGGAGAGGAGCCGCGCCACCTGGCCGTGGAGGTCCGCCACGCGCGCCGGCTCCTCCCGTGCGAGGCGGTGGTAGAGGGCATCGCGCACGAAGGCGTGGGAGTACCGGAACGCTGGCACGCCGTCCGGTGTCGAGTCCTGGGCCAGGATCTCCCGTCCCAGGAGCGCCTCCAGCGCCTGGGGACTTGCCTCCGGGAGGAGACGGGCCAGGGTACTCCAGCCGAGGGGAGTTCTGGCCACGGCCAAGGTTTCCAGGATGACGCGCTCGTCGCCAGGCAGCTCCTGGAGCCGGAGGAGGCCGGCCTCGGCCGGACTCTCGGGAAGGCGCGAGCGCTGAAGATCTTCGGCGGCCAGCCGCCAGGCCCCATCCGGGCCGCGCTGCAGGCCGCCTGAGTCCAGCAACCCCTGGACGGCCTCGGTGATGAGGAAGGGACTGCCGCCGGTGTGCTGGTGCAGTGCCGCTCCGATCTCGCCAGGCAGGTCGTCGGTGGCCAGAAGCGAGGCGATCATCGAGGTGCAACCGCGGTCATCAAGGGGCGAGAGCTCCATGAGGGCGCAATCGGCGTCCTGGCGCAGGTCCTCGGCCAGGCGGGCAAGGGGCCCGTCGGCGGCCGGAGTGCGCGCGGTAAGGAGCACGAGAACAGGCGAGCCGCTGGCTCCCCGGGCCAGGTGTCCGGCGAGATCGAGGAGGTCCTGGCTGGCCGCGTGCAGGTCCTCCAGGATCACCACCAGGGGGGCCACCCGGGCCGCGGCGCGCACCAGGCGTGCGGCGGCCTCCATCATCTGGAAGCGGTCCGCAGGCGCCGGCTCGCCCTGGATCTGATCCCCCGTGAGAAGGCGGCTCAGGGCCGGCGGTGGAGCCTCCCCGGAGAGGGGGGTGAGGTCGGTCAGCACCTCCACTGCCGCATCCAGTGGGTCCCCGGCCCCTTCCTGGCAGGTGCCGGTGGCCACCAGCAGGCCCTCCATCTGGGCCCGGGTGCGCAGCTCCTCTGCCAGTCGGGTACGCCCGTGGCCGGCGCGCCCGGTCAGCAGGATCACGCCGCCCGGCCGGCCGGCCGCGATCTCGGCCAGGCGGGCGTCGAATGTCTCCACCTCGGGCCGGCGGCCCGCAAGCCCCCCACGGCGAAGCACAGAGGCGTGGGCTGTGACCGACGCGGCCGGATAGCTGCTTCCCAGGAGATCGTTGATGGCGGCGATGACCTCGGTGCCGGAGCTGGGACGTGCCGAAGGATCCTTGGCCAGGAGCCGGCGCAGCACCACGGCGAAGCCCGGAGGCAGCCGCTCCAGAAGCTCCCCCGGAAAGGGCGGGTCCTGGCGCAGGTGTCCCTCGATGATCAAATCGGGCGTCGCCCCCTCGAAGGGGTTGCTTCCAGCCGCGGCGCGGTAGAGGGTGGCACCCAGGGAGTAGAGATCCGAGGCCGGGCCCGGAGCATCGCCTCGGAGCACCTCAGGCGCGGTGTAGGGGAGGGTGCCGCGGCTGGTCCCGGCGCCGCCAAGTGCTTCGGCGAGTCCGAAATCCGCAACCCTCGGCGGTCCGCCGTTGTCAGGGAGCAGGATGTTCTCCGGCTTGATGTCAGCGTGGACGAAGCCACGGGCGTGGATGAAGTCGAGGGCATGCAGCAGCGGGACGGCCAGGTCGGCCAGGTCGCGCCCTTGGCACGGCGGAGCGTCGGCCAGGGTGTGCCCGGCGACGAACTCCAGGGTGAGGAACCAGCGACCGGTTTCGCGGTCAACGCCAAGGTCGTGGACGCCCACCAGATTGGGATGCCTCAGGCGCGTGAGGGCGTGGAATTCCGATCGAAGCCGGGACTTGGCGGCCCCCTCCTGGCTGCGGGCCGACACCAGCTTGAGTGCCACCTGGGCGTTGCCCCGCAGGATGTCGCGCGCCCGGTAGACGACTCCCATGGAACCCTCACCGAGGCGCGATTCCAGCCGGTACCGGCGGTTGATCAGCCGGCCCGCCGCGGGCTCAGCCACGTCTCCTCCCCTGCCTGTCCCCGTCCACGGAACGCATTGACCCGCAACGGGTTGACGTTTCAAGGACGGTTGACGCCTCATTATAGGCCTGGTGGTCTCACCCTGCAACGAGAAATCTCAACATGGAACGGGGCCAGCCATCTGGAGGCCCTGGCCGGCCGGCGAGCCGCGTCAGGCCTTGGACGCGCTAGCATGCCCCCGTGGCCGAGATCTCCTTCGAGGTACCGTCGCGTCCTGGCCGGGCCTATCCCATGGTGGTGGGCACCGGGCTCACGGCATCCCTTGCTGGCTTTCTGAAGCGTCGCCGCGACTGGTCCAGGCTGGCCATCATCGCCGACGAGGAGGTGGCCCGCCGCCACGCCGGGCCGCTCCTGGAGGCTCTGAAACGGGAAGGGCTCCACACCGAGCTGCTCACCTTCCCTCCTGGCGAGGCCAGCAAGACCCGGGAGACCAAGGCTGGCCTGGAGGATCGCCTGCTGGCGGCGGGCATGGGGCGGGACGCCGCCATCCTCGCACTGGGCGGTGGAGTGACCATCGACCTGGCTGGTTTCACCGCCGCCACCTACATGCGCGGCATCCCGTTCGTGGCCCTGCCCACCACGGTGCTCGCCGTGGTGGACAGCAGTATCGGGGGGAAGACGGCCGTGGACACTCCCGCCGGCAAGAACCTCATCGGGGCGTTCCATCCGCCCGCGGCGATCTTCGCGGACATCGCCTGGCTGGCCACGCTGCCCGCGGACCAGCGGCGCTGGGGGCTGGCCGAGGCGGTGAAGCATGGCCTCATCGCCAGCGTCTCCCACCTGGAAGCGCTGGACCGGAACGCCCCCGGCCTGCTGGCCGGCAATCCCGAGACCCTGGAGCAGATTCTGGCTGCCTCGGCCCAGATCAAGGTCGAGTTCGTGGCGGCCGACGAGCGGGAGGCAGATGCTCGCAAGGCGCTCAACTTTGGTCACACCGTGGGGCACGCGCTGGAGCGTCTCTCGGGCTGGAGGATGCCGCACGGGGAGGCCGTCGCCCGTGGCCTGCTGGCGGAGAGCCTCCTCTCGGCCCGGCAGGGCCTCCTGGCGCGGGAGGAGGTGGAGGAGATCCGGCGCATCCTCTCCCGGTTTGGCCTGCCCGATGAGCCGTTCCAGGGATTGCCCGTCGATCTCACTCCTGAGCCTGCTGGCCGCCTTTCGGCCGATCGCTTCCTGGACGCCACGCGCATGGACAAGAAGGCGCGTGAGGGCCGGGTGGAATACGTGCTCCTGGAGGCCCTGGGTCGGGTGGCGCTGGACCCGGAGCGGGACGGCGCCTGGTCGCGGCCTCTGGATGACGCGGTGGTGCGCGAGGTCCTCTTCCCCTGATGCCGGATGGAGGCGCCGGCCTGGGAGTCCGCGGTCTCGCAGCGCTTGCAGGAGGGACCCCGGTTTTGTTAACGTGATGGACCGCTCATGGCTTGTAAGTCTATGAATTGCAATAACTTGCAAGAAGTCCAGGCCAAGGGGGGCCGATGCGCCTGACCTTCCTCGGGGATATCCACGCCAATGACACCGCCCTTCTCGCCGCCCTGGCGGCGATCCGCCGCCGGCCGGCGGATGGCATCTTCCACCTGGGCAACGTGGTGGGCTATGGCGCCCGGCCCAGTGAGGTGATCCGCCTCTTGCAGGAGAATGGCATCGAAGGGGTCCGCGGTGCCCACGATGAGCGTGTGGCCACCGGGGCACCCCTCACGGTGGGCCGGGACGACGACGATTCGGCCGCTCTGGCTGCGGCAACCTGCGACTGGACTCGCTCCAGGCTCACGCCCCTGGAGCGGGACTGGCTTCAGCGCCTGCCCTTCATGCGCAGGCTCCGCACCGGAAGCATGGACCTGGTGATGTTCAACGCCTCCCCCGTGGACCTGGCGGCGCTCCCTCACGAGTCACAAAGGGACGACTACTTTCGCGAGATGGCGGCTTACACCGGAGCCCATGTGCATGTCTTCGCTCGCACGCACGTGCCCTTCTGGCGAGTCATCGACGGGCGCTGGTTCGTCAACACCGGTTCGGTCGGGTTTGGCCGTGACGGGGACTCGAGGGCCGCCATGGCCAGCATCGAGCTCAACGGTGGTGCGGCGGTCCGCATCGATCGCCTCGAGTACGACGTGGATGCGGCCGGCCAGGCAGTGCGGGCGGCCGGCTTGCCTGCAGGCGTGCTCCGCCTGCTGGGCACCTCCTGAGGCACGCGAGCCCCATGGGCATGCCGAAGCAGCTGGGCCGCTACGTCATCGAGCGCGAGCTGGGGAAGGGCGCCATGGGCAGGGTGTTCCTGGCCCACGATCCCGCCATCGATCGCAAGATCGCCGTCAAGACCATCCATGTGCCCGAGGGCACGACGGCCGCCGACCGGAGCCAGGTCCTGGCCCGCTTCCAGCGAGAGGTCAAGGCGGCGGGCAGGCTGGCCCACCCCCACATCATCACCATCCATGATGCGGGGCAGGACCCCGTCCACGGCATGTTCATCGCCATGGAGTACGTGGAGGGGCGTGCGCTGGAGGAATACACTCGGTCCGAGAGCCTCCTGCCCCCGCGCACCGTGGCGACCGTTTGCTGCCAGGCAGCCGACGCCCTTTCCTACGCTCACTCCCAGGGGATTGTCCATCGCGACATCAAGCCCGCCAACCTCATCCTGGTGGGGGAGCGGACCGTCAAGATTGCCGACTTCGGCCTGGCCAAGCCAGAGGGCGCCTCCATGACCCACGACGGCACCCTCCTCGGCACGCCCTACTACATGTCGCCTGAGCAGATACAGGGAGGGCATGTGGACGGCCGCAGTGATCTGTTCAGCCTGGGCGTGGTGGTCTACGAGTTGCTCACCGGCCGCCGCCCCTTCCGGGGTGACTCCATCTCCACGGTGATCTACCGAGTCCTCCAGGAGCCACCAGTGGAGCCGGACCTGGGCCGCCTCCCGGCGGCGTTGCCGATCAAGCAGTTCCTGGCCCGGGCCCTGGCCAAGAAGCCCGAGGCACGCTTCCAGAGCGGAGACGAGTTCGCCCGTGCCCTGAGGGAAGCTTTCGCCTCCACCCCCGGACCGGGCGATGCGCCCGCCCCGGAAAAGCCACCACCCGCGGTCGTCACCGCGACGGAGAGGCCGGCCTCGACACCCGTACCGGGACCGGCGGCAGGCCAGCCCGCGCCGGAAGGGCGCCCCCGCCCACCGGGCACCGGCGACACCGGGAGTGGGGCGGCGAGGCGCGCGCCTGGGCCCGCCTCCTCGGGACGACGGCTGCCACGGCGCCGCAAGGCTCGCTCGCTGTCACTGACTCCGTTGCTGGTTCTGTTGGTGGCGGCGGCAGGCGCGGCCTTCGTCTACAGAGACGCCCTCTTCGATCTGGTCAGCCCCTATCTCGGCCTGCAGGAGAGCGCCTCCCCGGGGCCAGCTGCTCCATCGCCCGAGCCTCCGGCCGGCAGCGCACCGACCGCCCCAGGGGCGGGAGACGCGGGAGCGGCTTCCGCTGACGAGGGCGAGCAGAAGCAGCCAGGCCCGCAGGCGGGAGGTGGGGGCCCCTCTGCCCCGGTGCAGCCGGATCAGCCGCGCAGTGCCCCAGCCAGCGGCGAGGGAGCTGGTCCCTCACCTCCGCAGGTGGACACTCTCATCTCCCTGCGATCGGAGCCTCCGGGCGCCACCTTCGAGCTGGAGGGGAAGACCCTGCCCGCACCGCGAGTGCCCTTACCCGCCCCCGGTCAGGGCCAGGTGATCCAGGCCCGGCTGGGCTGCCAGGAAGGGAGCCGGGAGATCACCGCGGCTGACGCCGGCACGGAGGTGGTCGTGTCCCTGGCCCCCGCATCCCTGGATGTGAATCTCACGTCGGAACCGTCCGGTGCCACCCTCCAGGTGGATGGCCGCGCCGGGGGGCGGACGCCGGTGCGGGTAAGCCTCGATGCCTGCAAGCCCCACACCCTCGAGCTCCGCCGGGAAGGGTTCAAGGTCTGGCGGCAGGAGCTGGAGCTTGCCGCCGGGCGGTTGCAGGCGCCGGCAGCGCTGGAGGCAAAGCTGGTGCCGCTGCCCCGCGGGACGCTGCTGACGCCCACGCCGCCCTACCCGGTGGAGCTGGAGCTGGAGGGGGGCCGTAAGCTGAAGCCGGGGGAGAAGGTCGAATTGGTGGCGGCCACCTACCGCCTAACGGCCAGCAGCCCACGGCTCCTCCTGCGGCGCCAGGTGCGTGTGACGGTGCCGGCCGACAGGACCGTGGCACCCGAGATCGATTTCCCACCCGTGGGGAAGCTGACGGTGAGAGCGCAGCCCAGCAACGCCCGCATCCAGGTGGCCTCGGAGGGCGGCAGCCGCGACCTGGGTGCGCCCCCTCTGTTTGGTGAAGAGCTGGTCACCGGGACCTATACTGTGAAGTGCACCTTCGCCCACACCGGCGAGGTGATGGAGAAGGTCGTGACCCTCGCCGAGGGCGACAACCCCGCGGTGGTCTTCGTGGCGGGACGGCCCTGAGGAGCAGATGCCCGAGGATGCGATGGATCCCGTAGCCATGCTGGCGACCTGTCCCTGGAGGACGCCATGCGTGCGCACGCTTGGCCTCCTCCTCGCCCTGGCCTGCGCCCCCCTGGCGGTGGCGCAGGAGGATCTGGCCAGTCGTCAGCTCCAGAACGGGGACCGTCTGGCTCGGGATGGGAAGATGGAGCAGGCCCTGGCGGCCTGGCGTGACGTCTACGAGCGTTACCCGGATTCCGCATCGGCTCCCATGGCCCTGGATCGCCTGGGCGCTGCGGCGTACCCGGTGGAGCGGTTCGAGCTGAGGGGAACGGTGGCGGGCGAGGCCATCGCCCGGGGCCGTGGCTATTACGAGAAGATCGCCACAGACTACCGGACCTCACCCCTTGCCGCCCGGGCGGCCTTCAAGCTGGGCCTGATGTTCTCGGATCCCGCGGCAAGGTTCTTCAACCTGGACGAGGCCTACGCGCGGTTCTCCACCCTGATCTCGCTGTACCCGGGCAGTCAGCACGTGGATGGAGCCCTCTACGGCCTGGGCGAGATTCTCGCCCGCCAGGGAGAGCTTGACCGCAGCCTGATCCCGCTGGAGCGGGTGCTGGCTGAGCATCCCGCCGGGGAGATGGCAGCGGAGGCGGCCTTCCTGCAGGCCTCATGCCTGGCTCGCCTGGGTGCTCGCGATGCTGCGCTGCGGGCCTTCCAGATCATCCGTGACCAGTATCCCGCGTCGCGGCGGGCTGGCCTCGCCAGGGACCAGATCACGCACCTGATTCGACTGACGTCCGCGAGGGGGGGGACGGCCCTCTACAGCCGCAGCGATCTCATCAGGCCCGGCCTGCCCACCGACCAGCGCATTCGCAGCGTGGGAGGCCTGGACGTGGACGAGGAAGGCCGCATCGCCGTGGCCGACCCCCGCGCTGACGCCGTGCACGTGCTGGATGCCCAGGGCGTCCCTGTCAGTCGGACCAGTGTCCGGCAACCGACGGCTGTGTGGCTCCACCAGGGAGAGCTGCTGGTGGGCGCCGGCAACGAGATCCTGCAGGGGAGCCTCAAGATTCCGCTCGCCGTGGCCGGACGGGAGTCCGTGGGGGAGATCGCCTTCCTCACGCGGGACAGCAGGGGCCGGATGATCGTCTGGGACGCCAAGAGTGGGCAGGTCAGCCGGTTCGGCCGGGACTACGCCTTCGAGACGGCGCTCCTTCCGGGTCGCGATCACAAGATCGTGGCCGTGGCGGCCGGAACCGACGGCAGCGTCTATGCCCTGGACAGCCGGGAGAAGGTGGTCATCCACCTGCCGCTGAAGGGCGAGCCCCGCCGGATAGGCCTGCGCGGCGAGACGGGCCTGGAGCGCCCCGACGCCCTTGCGGTGGACGATCTGGGCAACCTGTTCATCATGGACGCCTCCGCCAGGGAGATCGTGGTCATGGGGCCCGAGGGCAAACCCATCGCGCGCATCGCATCCGGCCGCGGTTCCGATGATCTGTTCCCCCGCCCGGCCGCGCTGGCCGTGAACGGCAAGGGAGAAATCCTGGTGTACGACCTGCGGCGCGAAGGCATCGTGGTGCTCCGGTGAAGCGGGTCCGGTGGATCGGCGCGCCCGTCATGGCCCTGCTGACCTGCATGACCCTGGCGCAGCAAGAGATCGACCTGGGTGAGGCCACGCGACAGGCCAACCAAGCTCTCGCTGCCGCCCGGGGGGCCTACGAGTCCGCTGATTTTTCCCAGGCCATCGTGCTCCTGGACCGCCTGGTCCAGGACCTCGGTGGCGGCCTGCCCGGCACGCTGCCCGTGGAAGAGGAGGGTGTTCTCACCGAGGCCCTGCGGCTGCGGGGAATCTCGTACTACAACCTGGGGCAAATGGACGCGGCCGAGGCAGATTTCCAGCGGGTCCTCCGGCTGGACCCTGAGCACAAGCTCGATGCCCAGCTCCTCTCGCCCAAGATCGTCGCCGCTTTCGAGAAGGTCCGTGAGCAGGTGACCGGCCTGCTCATCGTCAAGAGCGACCCACCGGGCGCCCGGGTCTTTCTAGGCCAGTCGCTGGTGGGAGCAACGCCCCTGGACGGCGTGCGCGTGGCCACGGGGAGATACCTGCTGCGCGTGGAGAAGAGCGGATACGCTTCCAGCGAGCAGCCCATCGAGGTGGCCGCGGGGCAGACCCGCCCCGTGGAGCTGACCCTGGTGCGGACGGCGCGCAGCGTGAGCGTCATGACCGTGCCCTCCGGGGCGCGAGTTCTCGTGGACGGAAAGGAGGCCGGCGTCACGTCGGGGGTGCCCCCGGCCGGATATCACGCCGGCCTGGTGGACCGGGGACTGGAGCCGTCCAGGGCGTCGGCCCCGCTGGTGCTGCCTCTCCTGCAAGAGGGCCGGCACACGCTGCGGGTGGAGAAGGACTGCCATGCCAGCGTGGAAGCGGTCTTCAACGTGGATCTGGATGGCGGGGACCTGCCCATGGAACTGGAGCCCATCGTGCTGGAACGCAGCGTCGCGGTGGCCTCGTTCGTGTCGGAGCCCGCCGGGGCGGAGGTTTATCTGGACGGCCAGCGGCGTGGCACCACGCCGCTGGAGCTGAGGGACCTGTGCGCGGGCAAGGTGGCCGTCCGCATGTTCCGCCCAGGCGTGGGCACCTGGATGGGGGAGATCGAATTGTCGCCTGGGACCCGCATCGAGGTGGCCGGGACGCTGCGGCCCACCCTGGTGTCGCTGGGGGCGGTCCGCTCCCTGGGGGAGGATGACCCGGAGGCGGACCGCTGGGACCGATTCCTGTCCGAGGTGGTCCGGGGCCAGACGGAATACAACCCGGTGGTGGACGATGGGGGGCGCGGCACCGATCCCAAGAGCGCCCGTCTGGAGCTGTTCGCGAGAATCGACTCGGCGCCTGCCCGGGCCCCGGTTCTGGGCGAGGGCAGCCGCCGCGGCCTGGCGGACGCCTACGAGGGCGATCTTTTCCTGGTAGCTGTCCCTGGCGGCGGCCCGGGCGCCACCATCCTGCTCTATGGCTTGCAGCAGGGTCGACCCGACGTCATCAGCATCCCCAGCGGTGGCAAGGAGTCGGCGGCCGCTCTGGCGGCTCGCCTCTCGGCAGCCACGCAGATCACCCACTCATGGTCGGGGCTGATCGCCGTGGACACGGCCGAGGTGAGCTTCCCGTACGTGCATGAGGTCTGGCCTGGCGCGGCGCCGGGGACAACCGTGCGGCCAGGCGACCGGGTGCGCTCCGTGGCAGGCCGACCCGTCACCAGCCGCAGGGATCTGGAGGCCGCATTCAGCCACAGGAAGCCCGGAGAGATGGTCCCGGTCACGGTGGACCGGGCGGGGACCACGCGCAACGCGGAGGTGGTCGCGCGGGAGACCGCTGTGGTGCCCCGGCCGGGAGACCCGGAGCTGCTCGTGAACAAGATCCTCGCTGACATGGCCAGCCTGCGGGCACGCAGCGAGGACCCGCGCCTCAGAAGCCTCGCGGCATTGATCACGGGGGTTGCCTACCTCAGGGCCGGTGAGCCGGAACTGGCCCTGAGCAGGGGGTTCCTGGTCGCAGACCTTCCCGATGGGCCTGGGCTGTCGGCAGGCACGGTGTCCTACCTCCGGGGGCTCGCCATGGAGATGAGCGGGCGCGATTCCCAGGCTGCCCGCGAAGCGTTCGCAGAAGCGTCTCGCGCGGCGCAGGCCACGCTTTGGCGGGATGACGGGCCCCTGGTCGCGCCCCTGGCGGCGGCGAGGCGGGCGCGCGCTCAGTGAGCTGACGGGGTCGTGGGCTCGGAGTCGAGGGACACCTGGAGCATCGCCAGACGGTCGTGCAGTTGCTGAAGCTGCCCGTCGGTGACCCGGAGCGGCAGCCGGTAGAGCCTCATGCTGCGGTAGAGCTTCTGACGCGACCATCCGATCTTGCGGGCTGACGCCGCCTTGTCCCAGTTGCTCTCGGCGAGCACCCTGAGAACCATCTTGCCCTCCAGGGCGTCGGGAACCCTGATGCCGCCCAGGGTCAGCGGCTCGGAACTCCTGCCGCGGAAATTGGGAGAGAGTTTCCGCGCGGAAGCCATGGGGGAAGTGTCCGAGATCCGCTCGGGCAGATCCGTTGCCTCGATGATGTTGTTCTCGGTCATCGCCAGCGCGACCTGCAGCGCCATCCGTAGCTCGCGAACATTCCCGGGCCAGGAGTGGGCGTGCAGCATCTTCCAGGCCGCAGGTGTGAGTTTGGGGGCGGGCCTGCCCGCCTGCTCGGCCAGGTCCTCCAGGAAGCGAGTAACCAGAGGCTCGAGATCTTCCATGTGATCCCGGAGCGGTGGAAGCCGGATGATTCCACCCTGGAGACGGTGGAAGAGATCCTCGCGGAACCGGCCCTTCTTGATCTCCTGCCCGAGATCAATGTTCGTGGCGGCCACCAGGCGGAAGCTGACGGGCTCCACACGGTCCGAGCCCACAGGGCGGACCTCTCCCGTTTCCAGCGCCCGGAGCAGCTTGAGCTGGAGCGGCGGCGCCAGGTTCCCAATCTCGTCCAGGAAGAGCGTGCCGTCCCCGGCGCTCCTGAGCAGCCCCGGGCGATCGTGGTGCGCGCCCGAAAAGGCCCCCCGCGCGTGCCCAAACAGCTCAGCTTCTGCCAGGTTTTCGGTAAGAGCCCCGCAGTCCAGCGCCACGAACGGAGAATCACGCCATGCACTGGCCTCGTGCAGGGCCCGGGCGATGAGCTCCTTGCCGGTGCCTGTCTCGCCAACGATGAGGACCGGCGTGCGGCTGCTGGCCAGCCTGCGCGTCTGATCGAAGACAGCTCGCATGGGCGGTCCGGTGCCGACGATGGCGACCGAACCGAATCCGGCCTCGGGTGTGTTGGTGTTGAAAGACTTCTCAGCAGGTACCGACTCTCGGTCAAGCTGATTGATGGCCAGCTCCAGGTCGTCCATGCGACGGGGGATATCACCAGATCCGGCCATGGAGCGCAGAACCCTTGCCAGGTGATCGGCCAGATGGGCGGCCACGCGTCGATCCCGCTGATCGTAGCGTGCCTCGGAACCTTGCCGGTCGAGATAGAGGACGCCGTGGTCGGCGACAGGAGTCACGAGGATGGCTGGGATCTGGCGGGCGCGGACCGTGAGCGATGCGAGGATAACAGGGTCTTCCTCTAGGTCCGTGTTGCTCAGCGGCTCGCCACGGTCGGCCGCCAAGCGGAGAATGGAGGCGCTCAGATCGCGAGCATCCTCGAGGGAATCGCGCACAAGGCTGCGGAGCGCCACGGGGACCAAGGTTCCCTGGGATTCGGTCAGAAAGAGCCCTCCGCGCATGGAGTGTGTCCCATGAACGGCCCGGTCGACTAGCAGGTTGAGGACCGCCCTCAGTCGCATCTCTTGTTCTGCAGACTCGCAGAGGGCCTGAAGAGCCTTGGCAGCCTCGTCGGCAAGCGCGCCCGCAACGGGGCGAGCAGTAGAGCTGACCTCAGGCGGCCTTATCTCCTCCGCGGCTTTCGGCTCGGAAGGTGGAGGAACCGTGGCAGCGGGGCTGCTGAGATAAGTTCTGATCTCGGCTTCGCGGTGTGAAACCCGTCGTGAAAAAGCTTTCCTGCGATCGTCCTCCGATATGGTGGAAGAGCACGACTGAACCCACGCCGCGAGCTCCTTGTCGAGGCGGTCGATGACCACACGATCCTGGGGATGCGTCAAGGCGATGCGAGCCTGCCGCAGTTCCCATCGTGTCTCCGCGGAGCCGGTCTGATCCGAGCGCGTGATGGCGTCGTCGAGGAGCCGGAGGGCCTGGCCGACTTCTCCAAACCGGGATTTGAAAACCGCCTGCAGCAGGAGAATGCTGGGAATGTCGGCGGCCAGGTGGGCCTGCTCGGCACGCTCCAGCAACTGGCTCAGCAGGCCGGGAAGCTCATCCAGACGATCGGTCAAGAGCAGGACGCGGGCCAGCGCCAGCCGGGCCAGATGCTCCGTATCAGCAGCTCCGACCTCCCGTGCCAGCGAACGTGCTTCGATGAGCGCATCGATGGCCTGAGCAGGCTCGCCTTCCTCGAACAGAGCCAGGCTCAAGGCCGTGAGGCAGACTGCGGTGACCTGGGAGTCCTTGGCTGTCCTTGCGATCTCCAGGGAACGCTCGCACCAGAAGCGAGCGGAAGTGGGATCTCCAAGAATCCGGTGGACGTTGGCCTGCGCCGCCAGGCACATGGCCAAGCCAGGCTGATCCTCCAGGGAGAGGTAGGCTTCCCGAGCAGAGGCGAGATGCTTTTCGGCCTCGCGATACTCAGGGATGTCGGAGAGTATACATCCGATTGTTAGGTCAACTGGCGCGACGTATCTTGTGACACGAAGCGATTTGAGGATCTTCTGCGCCCTGCGCAGGTTCTCGAGTGCTTGCGAGAATTGTCCGAGGCGAAACTGTGCTTGGCCGAGGTTAGCAAGACACAGGGCCTCTGTCCGACGTCCACGGCCACGCCTGGAGTGGGTATGAGCATCCTGCAATAGCCGGACCGCAGATTTGAAGTGCCCGGCATCCAACTCATTCGCTCCGAGCGCGGATAAGGTATGTGCCAACCGAGAAGTATTGCCCAAGCGACGGTAAATGGTCTCTGCCTTTCGGAAATGCTCGGCAGCCTCATCAAAACGGCGCATAGAATTGCAGACCCAGCCAAGATTATGCCAGCCACGTGCACTACCAAGTTCGTCACGTAGGCCTTCTCGCAATGCAACAAGTTGGCTATAAGCATCCCGGGCTTCGGGGAGCCTTGATTGGTAATGGTATATATCAGCTACTGTCTTCAGAACTCGAGCCTCGGTTCCTGGATCGGCGATTTCGCGGGCGATACGAAGTGCACGTGCAGAAAGTTGCTCGGCCTCGGCATACTGTGCGGCACCTAGATGTACTTCTGCAAGTCCGGCAAGTCCACGAGCAAGGAAACTGGGTGTTCCATACTCTGTTGCTTGCTTTACAAGCGCCTTGAGAACCTCCTCAGCTTCGGCATGTCGCTGGCTAAGGTTTAGAACCTCGCTAAGTCCTTCAAGGGCACGCAGTCTATCGATCGTTGCTGATGGCTCGATGAAATCCAGTGCGAGTCGGAAATTGCGCTCAGCTGCTTCGAGGGCAAATGAGCGAAGTGCTAGCTCCGCTGCTGCGACGAACCATCGAGCAGCCTCGTTGGTACGATCTGCTTGGAAGAGGTGCATTGCAACATCAGATGGAGAGGCCGCAACACCTTCCGCGCTTGATTGAAGGATCAAGTCTGCGACTTTGCTGTGAAGAGACTTGCGATCAAATAAAACGATTGAGTCGTAGCAGATTTGTTGGAACAAGGCATGGGCAAAAGAAACTGGCCCGCGAGCAGAATCACCAGATTGGGTCAACAGGCCTTTCCCCAAAAGGGACACAAGAGATTGGTCGAAATCCTCCTGGGATTCCTGGAGAGTTCTTAAAACGTGGGGTGTAGCTGGTCGTCCGATAACAGCCAGTGCTTGCAGTAGCCTCTGCTCGGCTTGGGTGCAGGTAGAGAGCTTCTGCAGGGTCCAATCTTGAACCGATTCCGGGACTGGTAGGTTCTCGAGCTCGATCGCTGAGAGGCGAAGGCTCTCGCTAGGTTCATCGGTGCTTAGAGAGATGCTTTGCAGTACGGAGTCCAGAAAGAGAGGGCGACCTCCGGTAAGGCGGTCAAGCTCCGTCGCAATTGCATTGTAGTCCGTATCGTCAGGCACGAGTGACGAGACAAGGTCAGCAATAGCGGTAGGTTCGAAG
>JBFGDW010000056.1:0-14272 GCA_041580435.1 Candidatus Polarisedimenticolia bacterium
CCAGGTGCCGGTCATGATCCACACCGGGGACACCTACAGCAAGCATGCCAAGGTGCGCCAGGCCCATCCCCTCCTGGTGGACGACGTGGCCGTGGACTACCCGGACGTCAAGTTCATCATGTGCCACCTGGGCAACCCCTGGTTCCAGGACGCCGCCGAGGTGCTCTACAAGAACGACAACGTCTACGGCGACATCTCGGGGCTGACCCTCGGAGACTTCCAGTCCAAGTTCGAGCGTTACATACTGCAGCGGATCACCGACATGATCTCGTACATGGGCGACCCGTCCCGGCAGCTCATGTTCGGCACCGACTGGCCCCTGGTGGGGATGAGGAGCTACGTGCAGTTCTTCAACGGCCTGCCCCTCGGCGCCGAGCAGAAGAAGTGCATCGCCTGGCGCACGGCGGCCAAGCTGTTCAAGATCGACGTGGAGCGGCTGAAGGACCGCAAGGGCCAGGGCGCCGACGCCGCTTACGGCGCATCCGGCGAGGGAGGGGAGGCCATTCCTGACGGAGCCGGGCGTCCCCCGGAGGACGGTCAGTAGCGCCGGATGGTGATGCCACCCATGGAGGTGGTGGCGGAGATGGTCAGGAGCGGAGCGTCGTCGGACTTGCTCCCGTCCTCCCGCAGGCCCCGTGAGCTGGAGCCCCCCAGCAGCACCTTGCTGGAGGAGCGGTCATCCACGCGCACCTCGTCGGGGATCAGGAGAGTCAGGTCCCCCATGGCGTGCTCCACGTCCACGGTGCTGGTGGAGCCCGGCGGCCAGGCGCCGGCCAGACCCACCCTGAAGTCGCCCATGCGGGTGGACACGCGAAGCTCCCCGGGGCGGGCGTTGCCCAGGTTGAACGCCCGGCCCTCACCCATCTCCAGGCGGACATCCAGCCGCGGCAGGTCGCGGGCCAGGGGCCGGCTGAAGTCCAGCTCGTGCTCCCCCTTGGCCAGGTCCACGGTCAGCCCGGTCAGGTCCAGCCCGCCCAGGTCCAGGTCGGACACCCCCTCCTCCACCCGCAGGGTGAGATCCATGGGGACGTCAGGCGGCAGGGTGATGGTGAGCTGGTTGGGGTGCTCGCCGTCGAAGTGGGTCAGGCCGGCCATGAGGCGCACCAGGTAGCCGACCCGGGGCGTGAGTGCGATGCGCACCTCCTGACCGGTCTCACCGGCCGGGCCCCGCTCGTCCACCAGCTCGAAGTACTCGCCGGCGAAGCTCCCCTCCACCGCGATCTCCGAGCCGGGCTCGCCGGGCCGGAAGGTGAACATCCCCTGGCGCAGGTCGATCTCCAGGCGGATGGGCGGCCGGCCCGCGGCGGCCGACTCGCCGGCCAGGGCCGGGCCGAGGGGGATCTGACGCGCCATCGCCTCCGGCTCGGGCGGGCCCATGCGCCTGTAGGACATTCCCGCCCAGAGGAGCGCCATGCCGGCGATCCCGACCAGAAGGACCACCAGGCCCACACAGCCGACCCCGCCCAGGAACAGATTCCGACGCCATCCCCGCCTCGCCATGTCCTTGTTACGAGGAGGCGCCCGCCGGGGTTCCGAGAAAGCTCGGCGGCTGGAGGATGGCATTCCTCACTATTTTGTTTTTTCGGACTAGATTGAAAATACGAAAGATTACTGGTTGGCTGTGATGGGAAGCGAAACGGCCAGCCGGCGACGATTCTCCAGCCCCAGCCGGCCCGCCTGCTCCAGCAGCGCTGGGACCACCACGCTCTGGGTGTAGACGATGTAATGGTGACCCGCCGCCGCCTGGGCCAGGGCCCTGGCCACCTTCCGGGGATGGTGGCGCAGCACCCACCCCAGGAACCGCCAGTAGCTGCGGCGGTACGTGGAGGCGAGGCCCTGGCCCGCCAGCGCCCGCAGGCCGTTGGCCAGGTCCCGGGGCCGCAGGCGGCGGGCGGCACCGGGGACCGGCACCCAAGTGGCCAGGTTGGCGCGACAGCGCCGGAAGAACTCGTCGGGGGCGTAGAGGCGCTCCAGCACCCGGCGGTAGCCGCTCACCATGGTCGCCGCCGGCAGGCGAGTGATGACGTTGGTCAGGCCGAACTGATCCCCCTTGAAGTCAGGCCTGAGGCGTCCCTCGGCCTCCAGGCGGCGGTAGAGGGGGGTGTCGGGCAGCGCCCCCAGGATCCCCACCATGGCGTAGGGGATGGCCGCCTTGTGGATGAACTCCACCATGCGGTCGAAGATGTCCGGCCCGTCGCTGTCGAAGCCGAGGATGAAGCCGGCCCACACGTCCAGGCCACGCTCGAGCAGCGAGTGGACCTGCCCGGTCAGGTCCCGCTTCAGGTTCTGGATCTTACGGGTCTCGGCCAGGGCCTCCGGGGAGGGGGTCTCGATGCCGATGAACACCGAGGTGAACCCGGCATCGGTCATCAGGTCCACCAGCTCCAGGTCATCGGCCAGGTTCATGGACGCCTCGGTGTAGAACTCCAGCGGTGCCCGGGTCCTGCGGCGCCAGGCCGCCACCTCGGGCAGGAGGGTGCGTACGGCCTTCTTGTTGCCGATGAAGTTGTCGTCCACGAAGAACACGTCACCGGTGAAGCCCGTGGCCCGGATCGCCTCCAGCTCGGCGATGACCTGGGCGGCGGTCTTGGTGCGCGGCCGGCGCCCGTACAGGACGATGATGTCGCAGAACTCGCACAGGAACGGACAGCCCCGGGAGTACTGCAGGGACATCTGGTGGTACGCCCCGGGCTGGAGCAGGTCGTAGCGCGGGACCGGCGTGGTGGTGACGTCGGGCTTCCCTTCCTCCTTGTAGACGCGCTCGGCGCGGCCGGCCTCCAGGTCTGCGGCCAGCCGCGGCACGATCTCCTCCCCCTCGCCCAGCACCAGGTGCGTGGCCCGGTCCACCTCCCCGGGGGAGGAGGTCGCGTAGGGTCCTCCCACCACCGTCCTCACCCCCAGCTCGGCACAGCGCTGCAGGATGGACAGCAGCGACGGCTTCTGCACCAGCATGCCGGTGAGCAGGACCACGTCGGCCCGGAGGAGATCCTCGTCGCGCAGCGCCTCCACTTCCAGGTCGATGAGCCGCACCTGCCAGTGCCGGGGGAGCATGGCGGCCACGGTGATGAGTCCCAGGGGGGGCAGGAGGCTCTTGCGCCGGGCGAAGGGGAGGGCATGGCGGCCGCTCCAGTACGACTCGGGGAAGGCGGGATTGACCAGCAGGGCACGCATGGGAGGCCTCCTCAGCGGGGCTTGGGATGAGTTGGCGCTGCGTGTGAACCGGCGTCATTCCTACCACGAACGGTGCCGCCGCGTCCAGGAGCCCGCTCAGCTCGGCGCCAGCAGCCGGCGCGCGGCGGCCAGAGCCCCGGGATGGCCCAGGATCTCCCCGCACAGGTGGCAGATGTTCACCGCCCGCTCCGGCAGCCGCACCTCCGAGCGGCCCTCAACCAGGCGCTTCAGCGCCACCACGCCGGCCCCACGGATCCAGGCGGCCAGGGGGTTGGCCTCCAGGCGTGCGAGGGCCTCCTCCAGCGTGGTGGCCGGCGCCCGCCCGAAGGCGAGGGCGGGGAGGTCGGCGGCGAAGACCGAGGCGCAGCCGGTGATGGTGCCGTCGGGGTGGATGGCCGGGCTCAGGGCCAGGGAGGGGCAGGGCCCGGACAGCTCCTCCACCGGCCGCTGGTCCAGGTCCTCCGGCCTCAGCCCCTCGGCCCCGCGGCCGAACGGGATGAGGGGCGTGGGCAGGATCCAAGGCGGGGTGGCGCCCGCCTCCAGAAAGGCGGCGCGCACCTGCCGGGCGGCCTCGCCACCGCGGCCGGCCGCCGCCACGATGGTGGGCTCCACGCCCAGCTCCCGGGCGGCGGCGGTGGCGGCGAGAGCGTGACCGAGGGGGATGGCCGCCTGGTGCGGGGCGCTCACGCTCACGTAGAGCTGAGACAGTCCGGCACGGGCCAGCGGCTCCAGGCGCGCCCGGGCCCGGGCCGGATCAGGGCTCCAGGCCGCGCCGGTGGTCACCCGGGTCAGCAGGCCCAGGGCGCGGGCCGCTGCCACGAGCCGCTCCAGCGCGGCCCCGGCGGCGAACGGCTCGCCCCCGGAGAAGTTGACCACCTCGCAGCCACGCCGGGCGGCCGCGCGCAGGGCGGCGGTGGCCACCGCCTCGTCCAGGTCGCCGGTCCGGTCGGGGCCGCTGCGGGGGCCGCAGTGGCTGCACCGGAGCGGGCACCGGTTGGTGAGGGAAAGGGTGAGGCAGCGGAGCGGCGGGCTCAACCCGCTCCCGGAAGGAGCGCGCGGCTCAGGTGCTCCAGGAGCCGCTCCGGCTCCGCGTGCCCCAGGTACACCTCGCCGCGGCGCAGGCGCAGGCACAGGGCCCGCCGGCCCTCCCAGACGTAAGCGCGGCGCCGGCCCGCGCCCCGGATCCCCCAGCCGCCGAACTCGGCCAGCGGCCGGATGGGGCGCACCTCACCCCCCAGGATCTCGGTGGCCGGGATGAACTCCAGCCGGCCCAGGGGCCCGGCGATCTCCACGCCTTCCGCACGGAAGCGGTAGCGGAAGCCAGCCCAGATGAGCCACATGAAGTAGCCGACCACGAAGGCCAGCAGGACCACCACCCCCTTCCAGAGCGGGTCGGGGGCCAGGCTCCAGGCCACGGCCAGCCCCAGGCAGAAGGGGAGGTTGATCCAGAAGCGCCGGGACGAGCGGTGGATCTCCTCGGCCAGCACCGGTCCGCCGCCCTCTCCGCCTGCCCAGCGCCGCGAGGCGATCACCAGGAGCGCCGCGGGCGCCACCCCCAGCGCGGCCGTGGCCACCGCCACCGCCGTCCAGCCCATGGACCGACCGCTCAGATTGAACTCCAGGACCTGCCAGAAGAGGCTGACCTCCGCCGCGGTGAAGATGTGGAAGAAGGCCAGGAGGGCCAGGAACTGGGACCGGTCCTCCCTCAACCACAGGAGGAGGAATGTGAACACCAGCAGCTCGCAGGCCAGGAAGGCGGCCATGAGCACCAGGAACAGGAAGGGCGGCAGCCACCCGTCGGGCTGGCCCGTCCTGTCGAAGTGGATGACCACCCGCTCAGGCAGGTCAGGCAGGGCGATGAGGCCCCGCGCCAGCAAGCCTCCCGCCAGCAGCCAGGGGACGGCCAGCATCCACAGCCAGCGCCTCATGACCGGCCTCTCAGTCGGCCGCCTCCAGCAACGAGCCGGCGCCGCTGCCACCGCCGGCCGCCGTCTCCGCCAGCGCGCCGACCCTCCAGTCCTCGAAGCCGCCACGGAAGATGGAGACCGGCTGACCGTCCAGGTCGATGCGATCGATGCGGTCCTGGGCATCGACGTAGAGATCCAGAGCGCCCCCCAGGAAGGTGACCCGGAAGTGCTCCACCTGAACGGAGGCGGTGGGGCCGTGCAGGCCGGTGGTGCCCATGGGCTCCACGGCGAGGGGCCCGGCCTGGGTCGGGATCTCCTGGCGGCCGCCAGCGTCCCGGTCGTACGACGCGAAGGCGAACGTGAGGTGCTGCATGAAGTTCCCCACGACCCAGTGATAGGGCGGGTCGAAGTCTAGCACCGTCGCCTCGCCGCTGATGGTGTCCAGCACGTAGAGGGAGGCGCCCAGGGCGCGCACGTCGAAGCCGAAGGCCTTGCCCCCGCTGTTGCCCGCCACCTGCAGCCGCCGCAGCGCAAGGTCGAACCCGACCTCCATGAGGGAGGTCTGGCGCAGGAGGTAGGCGTCCAGGTCCAGCTCGGTGCGGGAGGAGATCCGGTAGCCGTCGGCCAGGACCTCCGTGGTGAACCGCTCGGTTCCCAGCCTGAGCCCATCGGCCTTGTAGATGTAGGTGCCGTCGCGCTGGAAGGCGGCCGCGGGCAGGGTGGCGGACAGGAGAGCCAGGAGACAGGCCGCCAGGCGCGGCCGGAGTTGTCGTCGGGTCATGCGTGCGTCTCCTCGAGGGAAGGGGGTGATGGGAGGTCCGGGCGGACAGCCTCTCCCCGGCACTGGAACCGTCCGCCGTGGTGCGACGAGGCGGTCAGGCGGTACAGGCGCTGGCAGCGGGCCAGGAGTCCCGGATCGTGGGTGATGACCACGATGATCCGCCGGCGCCGCCAGACGTCCAGGAGCGCCAGCAGCGCCTCGCGGCCCCCGGCATCCAGGTGGGAGCCGGGCTCGTCCAGGATCACCACCGCCGGGTCCTGGTAGAGGAGCCGGGCCAGGGCGATGGCCTGGATCTGCCCCCCGGAGAGGCGCGCCAGGGTGCCGGCGTTGAGGGGGGTGCGCCACCCTGCGGGCAGGTCACCCAGCCAGGCCGCCACGCCGGCCAGGCGTGCGGCCCGGTCGCGTTGCTGGCGGCGTGGGCGCCTGTGGAACAGCGTGACGTTCTCCTCCAGGGTGCCGTGGAACAGGGCTGGTTCCTGGGGCAGGAAGCCCATGGCCGCCGGAGCGGCGCCCGGACGCAGCCGCTGGCCGGCACGGGTCTCCAGGATCACCGCGCCGCACCGCGGCCGGTCCAGGCCCGACAGCAACCGGGCGAGAGTGCTCTTGCCGCTGCCGTTGGCGCCGGTGATGCCGGTGAGCTCGCCACGGGGGGCGATGAGGGAGGGGACCTCGAGGGTGTGGGTGGCGCCGTCCTCCCCGCAGCGCCGGGATTCCACCTGGGTCGCCACCAGCCGCAGGACGGGCCAGCGGGGCCCGGTCGCGCTTGCCGGCGAGACCTGTCCCGCCGCCTGGCTGCGCGCCGCCCGGGGATCTGGCCCCATGAGGGGGCGCACGCGCCGGTGCAGCGGGAGCAGCCCGGGCAGCGCCCCCTGCAGGCCGATGAGCCGCTGGGTGGGTGCCGCGAAGTACCCGGCCAGGGTCATGAAGGCGAACAAGCTCCCCAGGGAGAGGCTTCCTCCCAGCACCTGCAGCCCGCCGAAGCCGAAGATCAGAAGGGAGGGGAGCTGCACCAGCGCGCCATTCACCGCGTCCACCCGGGCGCCCAGCCGGCCCAGCCCCACCGCGCGCCGGGCCAGGACCTGGCTGGCCCCGGCGAACCGGTCGGCCGCCACCGGCTCCAGCGCCGCCGCCTTCAGTGCCAGGGGGCGTGACAGCCAGCCGTGGAGATGGCCGGACAGCAGCGCCGTCTGCTCGCGCAGTGACAGGGCTTGGGCCTCCAGCCTGGGGGCCATGCGCCGCAGGTAGATGATGGTCAGAGGCGCGGCGGCGGCGGTGAGCAGCGCCAGTGCCGGATGCAGCGCCACCAGGATGGCGAGGACCACCAGCAGCGTCAGGCCATCCACCACCGCCTGGAGGAGGATGCCGGTGAGGAACCCCTTCAGTCCGGCGGTGTCGCCCAGGGCCCGGGACACCAGGTCGCCGAGCCAGTGCCGCTCGAAGAACGCCACCGGCCGTATCAGGATCCCCTCCACGACCCGGGAGCGGAGCCGGTGGGCGGCGTCCTCCTCCAGGCGCATGAAGAACACCCCCTGCAGGTAGCCCAGCCCGATCTGCGTGGCGCAGGCCGCCGCCAGCAGCAGGAGAGAGGTCTGGAACGTCTCCACCTGACCGGCACGCAGGGCGTCGATGATCCTGGCCCCCAGCAGGGGGGTGACGATGAGCCCGCCCAGCTGGATCAGGGCCAGGAGCAGCGCCAGCGCCAGTCGCCCGCGCCACCCTGGCAGCAGCGACAGGCAGAACCGGGACAGGTTCAGGAAGCGCCGGAGCCAGCCGGCCCGGTGGGGCCGCAGTTGCGCCGACTGGGCCACCTAGACCAGGCCTCCCGGGCTGCCCAGGCCGTACCCGGCCGCCAGCTTCACCTCGATGGTCCGCGGCTCCCCCGAGCACCGCGTGCGTGTGCTGGTCCAGGTGCAGGTCACCGTGATGAAGTTGAAGAAGAAGGCGGCGTTGGTCATGAAGCTGACGTTGACCGAGGTCAGGGCATTCACCTTGGTGGAGGCGTTGGCGTTGGCCAGGGCGTTGACGTTGCAGACGGCGTTGGCGGAGCAGACCTCGGAGGTGGGAGGCGCAAGGTCGAAGAGGGGAAGCCGCCGCGCGCCCCCGGGCAGGCCGTGGCGCCGGAGGTAGCCGCCCGGGTCCGCCAGGAAGCTCCGGCGCTCGGCGCCGCTGGCCGCCAGCCGGGCGGCCACCGCATCGAGGGTCTCCAGGGGGAGGTCCAGGCGCGGCCGCCTGCCCGGGGGAATGGAAGTCATGGGGCTCCTTTCGGCGGCGTCGCGCCGCACGGCTCAGGACGCCTCCCTGGTCGCATGCCGGGCCATGCGGGCCCGGGCCAGGAGAGGATCGGTGGCGGTGGGCTCATAGGCGGGCAGGGTCACCAGGCTCCCTGGCCGGCGGCCGGCCCACACCCGCAGGATCTGACCGTAGACATAGGCGCGGGGAACGCCCTCCCGGTCCAGCGCCGCCTCCCAGCCCTCCAGGCGGACGTCCCGCTCCGCCGCGTCCAGGCCGGGACAGGTGGCCCGCAGGTTGGGCAGGAGGGTGGCCTCCACGTACTCGGACCAGGGGTGCTTGTCATCCACGTAGGCGCGGATGAACAGATCGTCCCGGCGGGCCAGCGGCGCGAGCACCGCGTCGTTGAAGTGGATGGAGGTGGGCCCTCCCAGGACGTTGCAGAAGACGAGGGCCTCGCCCGCGGTGTCCAGATGCCTGGACAGGCCGGCGAAGATCCGGCGCAGGATGCGCGTGCCGTCGCTGCCGCCGTCGCCACACAGCGGGTAGTCCACTCCATCCATGACCGGCATGAACGGCGGGTTGGAGAGGGCCAGGTCGAAGCGGTCGCCGGGCTCCACGGCGGCGTACAGGTCGGAGGCCCGCACGTCCACCAGGTCCTGCAGTCCGTTGAGGGCGGCGTTGAACCGGGCGGCGGCGACGGCCTCGGGGTGCAGCTCCAGGGCGACCACCCGCCGGGCGCCCCGGGCGGCGCACAGCAGCCCCTGGATGCCGGTCCCGGCGCAGAGGTCCAGGACCCGCGCTCCGGCGAGGTGCGGCGGCAGGGCGCGGGTCAGCCAGAGAGACTCGGGGCCCAGGTAGACCGGGTGCTTGCGGCTCGTGGCGGTGGGATAGTGGGGGGGCAGGCTGGCCGCCAGGAGCAGCCCCTCCACGGGGACCAGGCCCACGCCCGGCGTCCGCCAGACCCCCGGCTCCGCCTCCTCCAGCAGCCCGCAGGAGATGAGCGCCGCCAGCACGTCCCGGGGCAGCGCCTCCTCCAGGACCGCCTGCTCGGCGGCGTGTCCCTGCCGCAGGAGCGTGAACAGCAGCCGGTAGATCCCGCTCATCTGGGCCAGGGTGGCGTGCAGCACCGTGAAGTCGGGCCACACGATGCTGTCGTGGCCGGGGATGAGGCGGTAGCTCATGTAGGCGAAGCCGGCATCGTCCAGGTACCGGCGCACCGTGGCCAGGGCCCGGGCATCGTCGTGCCTCAGCACGGCCCGGGCTCCAGCACCACCAGCAGGTCGCGGTTGCGGGTGCGGAAGCGGACCACGTCCCCTGCCTCGTCCAGCAGGAGATGGAGGCGATCGCGGACGCCCGAAAGCTCCAGATCCATCACCAGGGTGGAGTGGGTGCGGCCGTCGGCGAAATGCTCGGGCCCCGGCCGCAGCTCGCAGCTCCCTTCCGGGACCAGCCTGAAGCGTGCCGGCCCTGGCCCCGCCGCGGCCATGCGCCGCACCGCCACCAGGGGCGCCCAGAGGCAGCCGGCCAGCAGCACCAGCGCATGCTGCCGCGGCACGGGGACACTGAGCCGCCGCCAGCCGCCGTCCTTGCGGGTGCGCAGCTCGACGTGATGGGCGAGGAAGTCCATCTCCAGGTGGGCGCCGTCATCGCCACCGGACACCAGGTGCCGGGGCGTCCAGTCCGGCTCCAGGTCCAGCACGGCGTGCCGCCGCGGCGCCGGATGGCCGAAGGGGACCTGCTCGCTTGCCAGGGACCACCCACCCCCCGCCGGGATGATGCGAAAGCGGTCGCAGGCCACCTGCAATCCCGAGCCGGCCTCCGTGGCCACGTAGACGCCCTGGGAGGTCCGGGTGGCCGCGGCGTCCTCGCGCGGGCCGCTCACCGGCGCTCCTCCGGCGCCAGCCCGGCGGTGGCGGGCGCCGATGGCAGCGGTGCGGGCGCCCGGCCGCCCTCCTGTTCGGCGTAGACGAACCGGCCGGGCTCGTAGAGCGTGGCGTCCAGGGCCACCTTGGCCGCCACCACGTCATCGCGCCGCTCGCCGGCGTGGTCCACCAGCAGATCCCGGCAACGCGGGTCGTAGATCATCTCGGCGCACAGGTCGCAGATGGAGCTGTAGGTGTCCCGGAAGGGCAGGTCGGGAGCCTTCGCCAGCAGCCACCGGCGCATGTCGTGGAGCCCCAGGTAGCGGATCCAGTTGAGGATCAGATCCTGGTGCGCCGCCTCCAGCAGGGGCCGGAGACGCTCCCGGCGCCAGTTGCCGATGTTGAGCAGCGACTCGTCCCGCACCATGATGCCGCAGCAGGCGGTGGTCTTGCCGTTGGGATGGGCGGTGATGGCGGCAAGGATGTCGCCGCAGGGGCCCTGGATCTCCTCCAGGGCCTGCCTGCGCGTGGCGCCGGGCGGCACCTGACCCGCGCCGCGCCCGTAGGGCATGGCGGCGCCGCAGGACATGCCGTGAACGCGGCCCACGTAGGGGCTCATGAGGGCGGGTGGGATCAGGTCCTCCCCCACGGCCGCCTTGAGATCCTCCGGCTCCAGCCGCCCCCGTCCCGGCGCCAGGAATTCCCCGGCCAGCAGGACGGTGGGATAGCCGGCGTCCCGGCAGGCCCGGTAGGCGTTGGCCACGCTGGAGAGGGGGACGAACTCCTGGTGGTACTCGCCGCAGGAGATGTTCATCTCCTCCAGGCCGGCCTCCCGCCAGCGCTCCGCCAGGCGGCGGGCGGCGTCGTAGGTCACCGCCCATTTCCCGTTGGTGACCAGGCGCGATGAGGCGATGGGTGTCTCATCCCGGATGAAGCGCAGGAGCCTGGGGAGATCGTCCCCCAGGAGGGTGGGCTCACCGCCGGTGAAGACCACGTTGCCGGCCCCCAGCTCGCCCGCCTGGGCGATGAGGTCGCGCATCTCGTCTGCGGACATCCAGTCCCGCTCCCGCGGGCCGCAGTACGGGCCGCAGTGGCGGCAGGCGATGTTGCACTGGTAGGTGACCATGAGGGAAAGGGTGGGGATGAGGGGCTTCACGGCTGACCTTTCGCGGGCGGTGGAGACAGGGGACCCAGGCCGGTCAGCGGTGCGGGGGTTGACAGGGGGGCGGGAGCGACGGATATGCAGGGCAGGTGCCTTCCTTCTACGGGCCCCCTGCCTCCCTGTCAACCCTCCTGGTCCACTTCTGAAATGACTCGTCCTTGCAGACAGGAGCCGCGTTGGCCGATCTCCTTGCCCGCCTGGTGGCCCGCCGCCAGGACCTCTACGCCGAGCTGTCCCGCACCGGCGACTTCCGCCGGGGGACCTTGACCATCGTCTACCGCCGCTGCGGCAAGCCGAGCTGCCGCTGCCGGCAGCCCGGGCAGGCGGGGCATGGGCCCCAGCACCTGCTCACCACCCGCGTCGCGGGCCGCGGCCGCTCCCGGAGCGTGCATCCGGGCGCCGAGCTGCGCCGGGTCGCCGCCCAGATCGACAACCACCGCCGGTTCCGCACCCTGGTGCGCGAGCTGGTGGAGGTCAACGAGCGCATCTGCGAGGCACGCCTGCAGCTCCACAGGCCGTGACGCCCTCCCGGCGGCTGCGCTAGCCTGGAGGCGCCGCCCCCCGGCTCCCGCGAGGTCGTCCATGGATATCCGCCTGCTCGCCACCGTGTTCGGCACCGTCTTCCTGGCCGAGCTGGGAGACAAGACCCAGCTGGCCACCCTCCTCTTCGCCGCCGACCCGCGTGCTAGCCGGCTCACGGTCTTCGTCGGCGCCGCCCTGGCCCTGGTGGTGAGCGCCGCGCTGGGGGTGCTGGCTGGCGGGGCCGTGGCCCGCGTCATGGATCCCCGCTGGCTCTCCAGGCTGGCCGGGGGAGGGTTCGTGGCCCTCGGCCTCTGGATGCTGCTGCGAGGCTGACCCGTGACGGGCCGGCGCAAGGGTGCTGGTAACCATGACCCGGGCCAGGCAGGGGTGCAGCGAGTGCTGGGCAGCCGCGGCGAGGTTCGCTCGTTCTACGACAAGATCAGCAAGGTCTACGATCTCCTGGCGGAGCGAAGCGAGGGTCCCATGCGCCAGGCGGGCCTGCGGATGCTGGCACCCCGCCCCGGGGACAGGATCCTGGAGATTGGCGCCGGCACAGGACAGGTGCTCATGGACCTCGCCGGGCGGGTGGGGGCCCGGGGGCTGGTCTGCGGCGTGGACCTCTCCGCGGGCATGCTCGCCCAGGCAGCGAGCCGGCGGCGCCGCGCAGGGCCGGCGGCGCCGGTGGTCCTGGCCCAGGGGGACGCCACCGCCCTGCCGTTCGGTCCCGGGACCTTCCACGGCGTCTTCATGAGCTTCACCCTGGAGCTGTTCGACACGCCCGAGATTCCCGCAGTGCTGGCCGAGTGCCGCCGGGTGCTGCGGTCCGGTGGCCGCCTGCAGGTGGTGGGGCTGTCCAGGGAGGGAGAGCCGGGGCTGGCGTTGCAGGCCTACGAGTGGGGCCACCGCCACTTTCCCAACCTGCTGGACTGCCGGCCCATCCGCGTGGCCCGGGCGGTGGAAGCGGCGG
The DNA here is from genome assembly GCA_041580435.1 of Candidatus Polarisedimenticolia bacterium. Classification (GTDB taxonomy): domain Bacteria; phylum Acidobacteriota; class Polarisedimenticolia; order SMYD01; family SMYD01; genus JBFGDW01. Next base: position 12,605 of record JBFGDW010000056.1, read on the forward strand.
GTTTCATCGTCCGCCGCCGCCGGCGGCTGAGGATGTGGGTGCCGGTGGAAGTGGTCCTGGGGGAGGCCCCCAGGCAGACCGGGGAAAGCGAGCCGGGCGTGAAAAAATGCAGGAAATAATGGGGTCTGGACCTCGGCTCACCCACCCAGCCTGATGGATTCTTGACGGCCGGGGGTATCGCTGCTAGATTGCCTTCGTCACACACGCACCATGGTTGGTGCGAGAAAAAGCCGAGCAACCACGACAAAGACCTGGCTGTTGCGCGGGTCTTTTTTGGTTTCTGGGCAAGCCCAACGCGGGGGCGATGGCCGCGGGACAATAGTAGTCGGTCAGGACGGAAGCAAAGCCGGACTCCGACGACTGGTAGATAGAGGGAGTACGGCGATATGCGTATCACCGGCACCGTGAAGTGGTTCAACGATAGCAAGGGCTTCGGCTTCATCACCCGGGAGGACGGCGAGAAGGACGTGTTCGTCCACCACACCGCCATCCAGGGGAGCGGCTTCCGCACCCTGTCCGAGGGTGATCGGGTGGAGTTCGATGTGGTGCAGGGCCAGAAGGGCCCGGCCGCCGAGAACGTGACCAAGGTCTAACTGGACCACGATCGGTACGGGAAAGGGCCGCCCCCGGGCGGCCCTTTTTCTTTGAGCGGGGAAAGCCCCGGCTGGCGGCGCAACGGCCGGATCGTCTGGAGCCTGCTTTCCATGTGGGCTCTGATCACCGGTGCGGCGGTGATCGTACGCCAGGGAGGGGGCGTTCCCTCAGGGCGAGGCCGGGCCGGTGGCGGGCCACAGCGCCCGGTACCCATCGGCCGCGCGCAGCGGGGCGAGGTCGGCGTCGGCCTCCACCATGGCCGCGTCCAGCTGTCCGGAGGCGATGGCGCAGGCCAGGGCCTCCAGCCCCTTCTTGACCCGCCCCTCCCGGGCGTGGATCCGGGCCTCGGCCAGGCAGACGCGGGGATCCCCCGGCCGGATCTCGCCGGCGATGCGGAGCACCGCCAGGGCATGCGCCGGGCGGTCCTCCTCCAGGAACTGGCGTACCTGGTAGAAGGACGTCACCCCGAAGACGTGCTCCAGGATGCGCCGCGCCGCCTCGGCATCCAGGCGCCGCAGCGGATCATCATCCTCCAGCAGGGCGGCGCGCCGTCCCAGCTCACGCAGATCCAGCTTGCGGACCGCCCGCACCAGCGGCGGCGGCTGGCGCGAGGCGGTGAGCTCCTGGAGGACCTGCGCGAAGCGCCGCTCGTAGTCCTCCCGCTGCGCCAGAAGCTCGGCCTGGCGCGCCGCGAGGGCCTGCACGTCCGGCCGGGCCCCCAGCGCATCGGCCCGCGCCTGCGCCGCCGCGGCGCCGGCGAGTCCCTGGAAGTCGGCGGCTGCGGCGGCGTAGGCCTCGCGGGCCCAGCCCGGCCTGCCGGCCGCCTCCAGCTCGCCGGCCCGGGCCACCGCCAGCGCCAGCAGCTCCTCCAGCAGCACCTCGTCCCGCGGCCGCAGGCCGGCGGCCATGGCCTGCACCTCCATCCACTCCAGCGCCGCGGTGCAGATCTCCCGGGGAGGCCACCGGTGGGGGCCAGGGAACGGGGCGAAGCGATGGCGGGCGCCCGCCCGGGCCAGCCGCAAGTCCAGGGCCAGCAACTCGTCGAAGTTGAAGTCCAGGTGGCCCGCCGCACCA
>JBFGDW010000057.1:0-14210 GCA_041580435.1 Candidatus Polarisedimenticolia bacterium
CCTCGCCGTACCTCAACACGTTCTCCGCCGGTGCCGGCGGCTGCCCCGCCGGGTCGCATTTCATGGGCATCCGGCCCAACGGGGACGTCACGCCCTGTCCGTACCTGCCGGTCTTCGGCGGCTCGCTGCGGCGCGAGAGCCTGACGGAGCACGGCTACTTCTTCGACCACGGCAACGAGCTGTACGCCCCCTCGCTCCACGTCCCCCTCATCCTGGCCGGGCCCGGCATCCCCGCCACCGGCGCGGCGCTGGACGGCGTGGCGCGCCTCCCGGACCTCTTCCCCACCCTGCTGGAGCTGCTGGGGCAGACGGCCCCATCGCCGCTCCCCTCCCGGTCCCTGGTGCCGGCCCTGGGCGGCGCCCCCCTGCCCGGCGCCGACGCCTTCGCCGAGGCCCGCTTCCAGCCCTACCGGCCCCTCACGCCCGGCGCCGATGTGGGCCCCAAGCTGGCCGCCCGGGACGATCGCTTCAGCGCCATCCTGCGCCTGGACGGGCCGCGGCTGGAGCTGTACGACCTGGCGGCCGACCCCGGCGAGGAGCGGGATCTGCTGGCGGGCCGGGCCGACGCGGCGGCGGCCCACCTGCGGACCGGGCTGGACGCCGCCCTCCGGGCTCGCCTGGCCGCCACCTCGGCCCCACAACCCGCGCCGCCGGTCTTCTCCCCGGAGCTGCGGCGGCTGGCCGAGGGGCTCGCCGCCGGCGGCGGGCCGTGAGCGGGACGCCGGGCCGAGCCGCCGCCTGGGGGGCTGCGGCGGCGGCCGGGTTCCTCTTCTGCCTCCCCATCGTCACCCACACCTCGCTGCCGTACGGCTCCGACCTGGGGTTCGCCTCCCACTCGGGGCTCGGCTTCGTGCAGGCGCTGGCGGAGGGCGTGCTCTACCCGCGCTGGGTGGACAACACCAACATGGGGTTCGGCGGCCCCACGTTCATCTTCTACTGCCCGCTGGCCTACTACCTCCTGGGAGCGGCCCACGCCCTCACCGGCGATCTCATCAGTGCCTTCCGCCTGGCGCTGGTGATCGTCTCGGTGCTCACGGCCCTCAGCTTCTTCGCCGCCGCCCGCCCCCTCACCTCCCGCTGGGGGGCGGTCCTGGGGGCGGCGGTCTACACCCTGGCGCCGTACCACGCCCTGGACCTCTATGATCGCTTCGCCTACGCCGAGCTGGCCTCCTTCATCTGGTTCCCGCCGCTGTTCCTGTTCACCCGCAGGCTGCTGGCGGGCCGCTCGCCAGGAGCGTGGCTGGGCCTGACCCTGTGCTACGCCGGGCTGCTGTTCACCCACCTGGTGACCGCCTACATGGTGCTGTTCGTGCTGGCCCCCTACGGGCTGCTCCACGCCGCACGGGGCCGGCGCTGGGGACGCCTGCTGCCCGCGGCCGGCGCCGGCGCCGCGGCCCTGCTGCTGGCCGCCGTCTTCCTCATCCCCATGCTGGCCCAGCGGGACGAGGTGCACATGGAATGGGTGGTGGACGCCCCCTACGGCGACTGGCGCCGCAACTTCGTCTACCGGGACGAGGTGGCCCATGGCTACACCCCGGCCAACATCAAGCCGTGGGTGAACCGCGCCGCCACCACCCAGGGGGGCCTGGCCCTGGCGGCCATCCTGGTGCTCGCCGCCCGGGGCGCCTGGAGGCGGCGTGGCGGCGGCGGCGAGCTGGCGCCCGACGAGGCCGCCTGGGAGGCGGCGGCCCATGCCGGCCTGGCGGCCTGGACCTTCTTCCTGCAGATCCCCCCCTCGGCCTGGATCTGGCGCCTGGTCCCGGAGCTGCCCACGGTGCAGTTCCCGTGGCGCTTCAGCCTCTTCCAGGCGCTGGCGGCCGCCTTCCTGGCGGCCTGCGCCGTGGCGCCGGTGGCGGGCGGATCAGCGCCCGTCTCCCGTCTGCCGCGCTGGGCGGCCGCGCCGCTGGCGGCGCTGCGCGGCGGCCGCGGACCGGCGCTGGCGGCGCTGCTCATCGGCGTCGCGGCCGTTCCCTCCCTGCTGCTCACCGCGCGCATCGCCACCAAGCCCGACCGCCCCTACATGTTCAACGCCGACGCACTGGGGGACGCGAGGGTCCGCCACCGGGTCATGGACGAGTACCTCCCCCGCGACATGGAAGGCTGGCGCGCCTTCGCCGCGGCGCCGGTCACCCTGGGCGTCCCGGCACGCTTCTCCGGCCCCGGAACGGTGCAGGTCGAAGCATGGACCACCCACCGCCGTGAGCTCCTCCTGGAGACGCCCGTGGACGACCGGCTCCTGGTGCGCACCTTCCACCACCCTGGCTGGAAGGCCTGGCTGGACGGCGAGCCGGTCCCCATCGACGCCGACAACCCCCTGCACGCCATCAGCGTGGCGGTCCCCGCCGGCCGTCACGAGCTGCGTCTCGCCTTCGGGGCCACGCCGGATCGCCGCCTGGGTGCCACGATCAGCCTTGCGGCCCTTGCTACAATCCTCGCTTCCGCCGCCGCCCTCCGGCTGCGCCGGCGGCAGGTGGGTTGAAGCCGGCTCGCGGGGCAATCCCATGGCACGCGGCAGGAGCAAGGGCAGCAGGCACCGGACCGCCCCGCCCGGCGGCACGCAGCCGCCAGAAGCTGGCCGGCCCCGCGCGCGCTTCGGCCTGGCCCTGGCCGGCGCCGCCCTGCTGGCCGCAGCGGGGGTGGCCGCCTGGATCGCCCTGGAGCGGGGAGCCGCGACGGACGGGGCCGCCGCCCGCAACGTCCTGCTCATCAGCGTCGACACCCTGCGTGCCGATCGCCTGGGCGCCTACGGCTACGACCGGCCCACCAGCCCGCGCATGGACGCCCTGGCCCGCCAGGGGATCCTCTTCACCCAGGCCATCTGCCAGAACACCAACACCAACCCCTCCCACGCCTCCATCCTCACCGGCCTCTACCCACGCCGCCACGGCAACTGGGACAACTTCTTCATGATGGACGCCGATGTGCTCCTGGCCTCAGAGGTGTTCAAGTCACGGGGCTACCGCACCGCCGCCTTCGTGTCGGGCTACACCCTCAAGGAGAAGATCTGCGGCCTCGACCAGGGGTTCGACGTCTACGATGACGACTTCGCCGGCCGGGAGCGCCGCGGCGGGGAGACCACGGATCGCGCCCTGTCCTGGCTGGCCGAGAACGGCTCGGCCCGCTTCTTCCTGTTCGTCCACCTGTTCGATCCCCATGGCCCCTACGATCCCCCCGCCGGTGAGGATCTCGCGGCCTTCCCGCCCAGGGAGCCGGCCCAGGTGGTCCCCCTGGAGCGCATCCCCCGCTACCAGCGCCTCCCGCCCGGCGCCCCCGATGACCAGGTCTGGACCGACCTGGAGCGCTACAAGGCGCGCTACGACGCCGAGATCGCCTACGCCGACCGGCAGGTGGGCCGCCTGCTGGACGCCCTGGCCGAGCAGGGGCTGGATGGGGAGACGGTGGTCATCCTCACGTCGGATCATGGCGAGGCCCTGGACGAGCGCGGCCACCTCCTGGACCACGGCGGCGGCATCGGCGACGAGGAGATCCGCGTGCCGCTGATCATCCGTCTGCCCGACGGCCGGCACGCCGGCCGGAGCTTCCACGGCCAGGTGGCCAGCCTGGACCTGGCCCCCACCATGGCGGCCGCCGCCGGCGCGCCCTGGCCCGGCGAGGCGCAGGGGCGCGACCTGCTGGCCCTGGTGGAGGCCGGGGGCGACGTCCACCCTGACGTGCTGGTGGAGACACGCCTCATCCCGGCCCGCTGGACCCATCGCCCCTACACCCTGGCCCGGGGCCAGACCCTCAAGGCGGTGCGCCGGCCGGATGCCAAGCTGGTGATCTTCCCCGGGGTCCCCCGGAACTTCCTGGAGCTCTACGACCTGGAGGCCGACCCGGGCGAGACCGTGGACGTCCTGGGGCAGCGGCCCGACCTGGCCGGCGACCTCATCGACCGCCTCAACGCGTTTCTGGCCGAGCCGGCCCGGCGCAACAGCATCGCCGACCCGGCCCTGGACGATGAGACCCGGGAGATCTTTCGCACCCTGGGCTACGTCGATTGACCGCGGTCACCGACCGGATGCCGGTGGCCGGCATGCTGGCCCTGGTGCAGGTCCTGTTCGGCATCCACTACTACGCCGCCAAGATCGTCCTGGCGGAGATCCCGCCCCTGGCCTGGGCCACCATCCGGGTCACCGCGGCCGCCGCCTTCCTGCTCCCCATCGCCCTGCTGGTGGCCGGGCGGCGCGCCATCCCCGCCCGGGGCGATCTCCTGCGCCTGGCCGGCCTGTCGGTGCTGGGGGTGATCATCAACCAGCTCTGCTTCGTGCAGGGGCTGGCGCGCACGACTCTCTCCCACTCGGCGCTGATCAACTGCTCCATCCCGGTGCTGACGCTGCTGCTCGCCCTGGCCCTGGGCCAGGAGAGAGCCGCCCCCCGGAAGATCCTGAGCATCGTCCTGGCACTGGGCGGCGTCCTGGCCCTGCTGCGGGTGGACCGGATGGTGTGGGACACGGTCACCGCGGGCGACCTGCTCACCCTGGTGAACGCCTGCTCGTTCTCCCTGTTCCTGGTGCTGTCCCGCCCGGTGCTGGCGCGCCTGGACGCCCTCATGGCCACCGGCATCCTGTTCGCGTTCGGCAGCGCCGGCATGCTGGCCCTGGGAGGCGCCGCCGTGTTCCGGGTGGACCCGGCGGCGCTCTCGCCGGCGGCGTGGGGCTGGGGGATCTACACCGTCCTGGGGGCCACCGTGGTGGCCTACCTGCTCAACTACGCCGCGCTGCGCCGGGTGGAGTCGTCCATGGTGGCGCTTTTCATCTTCATGCAGCCGCTGCTGGCCACCTCCCTGGACATCTGGCTCCTGGGCGGGACCTGGGGCTTGCGGCTGGCGCTGGCCTCCGGCGCCATCCTGACCGGGGTGACCCTCTCCTTTTTGGCCGGGCGGCGCCCGGTGACGCCGCTCCCCCGGGGTGCCTGAGCGGGGGCCTGCGCCCGCTGTCCTGCCCAGACGCTTGCGGGGCGTGCCGCTCCGCCTGGCCTCAGGACCCCGCCGGTGGGGCGTCCGCCGCCTCCCGCAGCCGCCGGCGCACAAGCTCCGACGGCAGGGCGGCCAGGAAGTGGCCCGCCCGCGGGCCCCGGTCCTTGCCGATGAGGGCGCGGTAGATGGCGGCGAAGTAGGGGGCGGGCGAGGCGCCGCCCCGCTCCTGGACCAGGTCGTAGATGAGGGCGTGGAGGGCGTCGGCGCCGGCCTCCCCGGGCAGGCGATCCGCCAGCTCGCCCAGGAACGCCTTCTGCTCCGGCTCCAGGCTCCGGGCAGCGGCCGGCAGCTCCTCCGCCACCGAGAAGCGCACCTCCTCGGGGGCAAACTGCTCCAGCCAGCTGCGCACGTACCCCAGGCTCCGCCCCAGGCGCTCCGGCGGCCCGGCGTCGTAGCCGGTGCGCGCCAGCACCTCCCGCGCCCGGCCGGGATCGAAGGCCGCCACCTGCGCCACTGTCACCAGGTGGCGGAAGGGGATGACCGGGCCGGCCTCCCCTCCCAGGCGGGCCAGGGCGGCGGCCCTGGCGTTCCGGTTCTTGTGATCGGGATTCTCCAGCTCGTCACACAGGTTCAGCAGCGGCAGGCCCGGATCGAACTGGATGGAGCGGGACGGGTCGGCGCGCAGGACCAGGTAGCGCAGCACCTCCGGCGGCACCACCCTGAGCATCCGGTGAATGGCCAGGACGTTCCCCTTGGACGACGACATGTCCCCCTGCCCCTTCAGGGCGATCCACTCGTAGGGGACCGGGAACGGCGGCTCGCTGCCGAACACCTCCCGGACGATGCGCACGCCCGTGTCGTAGGACCCGCCGCGGCTGGCGTGGTCCTTGCCGAACGGCTCCACCGTCACCCCCAGCGCGTGCCACCGGGCCGGCCAGTCCACGCGCCAGGTCAGCTTGCCGCCGCCCGCGAATGGCACCTCCCCCGTGGCGCCGCAGGCGCAGCGGTAGCTCACCGTGCGGGCCGCCAGGTCGTAGCCGGTGACGTCGGTGGCGGTGAGGCGCTGGCAGGCGCCGCAGCGCGGATCGAACGGCGACCACCCTGCGGGCACCTGCTTGCCGGTCAGCTCGTTGAGGATGCGGGCGATGGCGGCGGTCCCCTCCAGGGCCTGGCCGATCACCCCGTCCATGCGCCCCGAGGCGTACAGCTCGTCGGCGCGCACCACCTCCACCTGGATCCCCAGCTCCTCCAGGGAGGCCAAAAACGGCTCCAGGAAGTGATCGCCGTAGGAGGCGTGGGATCCGCAAGGGCAGCGGATGTGGGACAGCGAGCAGCCCACCAGCGGCTCGAACACCGCCGCGTCCAGGAACGGATAGACCCGGCGCAGCGGATCCAGGTTGTCGGCGATGAACATGAGCCGCGCGGGGACCCGCCGCTCCTGCAGCACGCGCAGGATCCCCTCGGCGGTCATCACCTCCCGCAGGTTCCCCAGGTGGATCTCCCCGGAGGGGGAGATCCCCGTGGCCAGGTTGTGGGCGTCGCCGGCGGCGGCGATCCGCCCGGCCACCTCATCGGCCCAGAACGCCATCTCTCACCTCGATGGGCGCATCCTAGCAGGCCGCTCCCGCCGCCGGGAGCGCAACCGCTCAGGGGAGCGCCAGCGGCCGCAGGTCCAGGAGGGGCCCCAGGCGCAGCCCCCACAGCCCCAGCAGGGCCAGCAGCACCACCGCCACCACGACCCGCGGGCGCGGTCCAGGCGGCAGCCAGGCGCCGGCCCGCGCCGCGGCCACCGCCACCCCGGCGTGGGCGGCCAGGAACGGGACCGCCGGCAGTCGGAAGCGGCTCATGCCGAAGGTGAGGGCATGCACCGCCAGCAGCGCCAGCACCAGAGCCAGCGTCAGCCGCCGCACCGGACCGGGCGGGCCGTGGGCCAGCCCCAGGACGGCCAGGAGCGCCAGCGCCATCCACGGCAGCGCTGCCGCCGCCGTGGCCAGGCCGGCGGCCACGGGGCTCACCTCCTCCATGGTTCCGCCGGTGTAGCGCGCCGCACGCACCTGACGCACCAGGAACGACGTGGGGTTGATGAGGTCGGCCCACTTGGTCACCGTCCGGGTCAGCACGCGGCCGGGGTGGGCGGCCATCCAGCGCAGCGCCCGGGCCTGCTCGCAGCGATCGCGCTGGATGAAGTCCCCCTCGGCGCAGCGCTCCCGCTCCGCCTGGGCCCGGGAGCGCTCCGGCGCACCCCAGTCCCAGGTGACCGGCGGGCCGTCGTTGTTCCCCAAAAACAGGTTGGTCCCGGCGGTGGCATCGATGAGAAGGAACCGTCCGTAGACCGCGGCGTTGCGGGCTGTCCAGGGCGAGACCACCAGCAGGGCTCCCAGCAGAACCCATCCCGCGGCGGCAAGCCTGCGGCCGCGGGGCGCCGCCGCCAGCGCCAGGGGCACCGCCAGCCACAGGCCGATGGCCTTCACCAGCCCGGCCGCCCCCAGCACCGCCCCCGCCGCCAGCAGCCTCCCCGGGCGCCCCGCGGCCCCCAGCAGCAGCAGCCCCGCCGGCGCCAGCAGCAGGAGGAAGAGGGTCTCGGGCCACAGCAGGTGGGAGTACGCCACCAGGGTCGGGTCCAGGGCCACCACCCCGCAGGCGACGTGCTGGGCGGTGCGGGTCCGCCCGCCTGTCTCCGCCGGGCCGCCGGCGGCGGCGCGCCGGGCCAGGAGCGCCACCGGCCAGACCAGGGTCGCCCCCAGGAGTGACTGCAGCAGGCGAGCCAGCGGCGCGGCCGACCCCGCATCCGGCACCAGTGGCGCCAGGAAGAGGGTGTAGCCCGGCGGCCAGAGGAACCCCTTCTCCGTCACCCAGCCTCCTCCCTGGGCCAGTGCCTGGGCGAGCGCCAGGTAGGAGCAGCCGTCGTAGGAGCAGGGGAGATGGGGACCAGCCCAGACGTAGGCGAGCAGCCGGACGGCGGCGGCGGCCAGCACCCAGCCGGCCACGGCGCGCGCGTCCAGAGCGGCGGGCTGCACCTGCTGGGCCTTCGCGGTCACCGACCCGGCATGCTAACACGGGCACGGGATCCCGCCGGCGGCGCCGCCGCCACCCCCTCAAAAAAAACAGGTCCGCGCACCCGGCCAAGGCTCGCGGCGGGTGCGCGGACCGGGGGTTCAGTAACCCCCCCCTTGAAGAATCTCGCGGAGGTGAGCCCTCCGCTGCCGTATATACCGTGAGCCCGCGCGGCTGTCAACGCAGCGCGCCCCCACCCGGAGGAGTCTGTGGACCGTCGATCCGCAAGGTGCACGGCGCCCCCTTGATTCTCTCCGGCCGGCGGGTACAATGGCGGGAACATCTTCGTCCGTCACCGCGACACATTAACCGGTCCGGCCGGTCCCTGGCCGGGGCGCCAGACAGGAGACGCCGCATGCTGGGATTCCGCCGCCACCGGCAGTCGCGCCGCGCGGAGCGTTCCGACGGACCCCACGCCTCCCACCGTTATCGCGTGGAGACCCGCGAGGCCCTGATACAGAAGTACGAGCTGGTGGCGCTGCGTAGCGATCGCAGCGGGGTGGACGACCGCCAGCGCCTGGCCCGCGTGCTGGAGGAGCTGGGCCGGGACGGCTGGCGCCTGGCGGGGGTCTCCGGCAACGACTTCATCTTCCGCCGCCGGACGTAGGCGTCAACGGCCCGCGGGCCCCGGCGCCAGCGACTTCACCAGGGCCGTCACCTCCCGCCCCGGCGCCAGCGCCAGGTCCCGCGCCGCCTCGGCGGTGATGAGGGCCAGGAACGGATCCGGAGCCTCCAGCCGCACCCACACCCGCTCCCCCGCCGGGACCATGGACCGCACCGTCAGGCGCAGGCGGTTGCGAGCGCTCACCCGTCCCGGCTCCCCCACTCCCAGGATCACGTCCGACGGCCGGATCACCAGGGTGTGGCGCTCCCCCGGCGCGGCCTCCTCCAGCTGCACGTGGAGGCGGTGCTCACCCCAGGCCATCTCCACCTGGCCGGCGCCCAGGCGGCGCTCAACCGTGGCCTCCAGGAAGTTGGAGGGCTCGTCGCTCCCCGGCCCCCTCGCCTCCGACAGGATCCGCGCCGGCTCCCCCTGCCACGCCACCTGTCCTCCGGCGAGGCGGATGACCCGGTCCGCCACGGCCAGCACCTCCGCCGGCTGGTGGGTCACGTACAGCACCGGCCCCTCCAGGTCGCGCCGGACGCGACGCAGCGCCAGGAGCGTCTCCAGCTTGAGGCGGGCGTCCAGGCCGTTGAGCGGCTCGTCCAGGAAGAGGGCGCGGGGCGCCGCCGCCATGGCCCGGGCGATGGCCACCCGCTGGCGCTCCCCGCCCGAGAGCGTCGCCGGACGTCGGCGGCGCAGCGGCTCCAGGCCCAGGCGGCGCATCCAGTCGGCGGCCCGCCCCTCCTGCTCGGGCGAGGGCCGCCGGGGCAGGGCGAAGCGAACGTTCCCCTCCACCGTGAGGTGGGGGAAGAGCAGCCCCTCCTGGAAGACTGCGCCGAAGCGCCGCCCCTCCGGCGGGGTGCGGATGCCGCCCGGGCGCTGCTCCAGCACCTGGCCGTTCCAGCGCACCTCCCCCGCGTCCAGCGGCTCCAGTCCCAGCAGCACGTTGAGCAGGGTCGTCTTGCCGCTCCCCGACGGGCCGCACACGGCGGTCACCCCCGGCGGCGCCTCCAGCTCCAAATCCAGGGTGAAGGCCCCCTTCCGGCGGCGGATGCGGGCCCGGATCACCCGTGCTCCCGGCGCCGCAGCCGGCGCTCCGCCCACCGGCCCGCCGCCAGCACCGCGAAGGCCAGCGCCGCCGACAGAAGCGCCAGCCGCAGGGCGCCGGCCTCGTCGCCGAGCTGGATGCGCCGGTAGAGATCCACCGGCAGGGTGCGGGTGACGCCGGGGATGGAGCCGGCCACCACCACCGTGGCGCCGAACTCCCCCAGCGCCCGGGCGAAGGCCAGCAGGCTGCCCGCCAGCACGGCGGGCAGGGCCAGCGGCAGCTGCACCCGCAAGGCCACCGCCACCGGCCCCGCCCCCAGGGTGCGCGCCACCTGGGACAGGCGCGGGTCCAGCGCCTCGAACCCCTGCACCAGGGCACGCAGCATGAGGGGAAAGGCCACCACGGCCGCCGCCAGGGCCGCCCCGGGCAGGCTGAACACCAGGCTGAGACCCAGCCCTTCCGCCGCCAGCCGCCCCGCCGGCGCGTCGGGGGCCAGCAGCACCAGCAGGGCATAGCCGCTGGCCACCGGCGGCAGCACCAGCGGCAGGTTGAGCACCGTGTCCAGCAGGTCCCGCCCCGGGAAGCGGCGCCGGGCCAGCAGGTACGCCGCCAGCAGCGCCAGGGGCAGATCCACGAGCACCGCGGCCGCCGCCACCTTGAGGCTCACCAGCAGCGCCAGCCCGTCCTCGGGGGTGAAGGTCAAAAGACGGGCTCCGGCGCCGCTGCCGGCGTGAACCCCGCCTGCCGGAAGACCTCCATGCCGCGGGGCGACGCCAGGTAGGCCAGCAGCCGCCGCGCCGCCTCCGGCTGCGGCGCCGCCGCCGGGACGATGGCGCTGTAGACGATGGGGGCGTGGCTGCCGGCGGGGAAGGTGAACGCCGCCTGCACCCGGGAGGAGATGGCGGCATCGGTGGCGTAGACGATGCCGGCCCCGGCGGCTCCCGTCTCCACGTAGGCCAGCGCCGCCCGCACGTCCGCCGCCGGCAGCAGCCGCGGGCGCAGGGGCTCCCACAGACCCAGCCGGGTGAGCGCCTCCCGGGCGTAGATCCCCGCCGGGACCAGATCCGTGTCACCCACGGCGATACGCCCCAGCTCTGGCGCCAGCAGATCGCCCGGCCCCAGCGGCGGCGACGGCAACTCCCGCGCCACGACGCAGACGAGCCGGTTGGCCAGCAGGTCCATGCGCTCTCCCGGGTCGGCGCGGCCGGCGGCGATGAGCGCCTCCACCGGCTGCGGGGCGGCGGAGACGAACAGGTCCACCGGCGCCCCCGCCTCGATCTGACGCTGCAGCGCGGTGGAGGAGCCGGCGCTGATGGCGGCGGCCGGCCCCCCTTCCCGCTCCAGCTCGGCGGCCAGGACTCCCACCCCATCGGCGATGCTGGCCGCGGCGAACACCAGCAGCGGGCGGGGCTCGTCCCGGTGGCAGCCGGTGCCCGCGGCGATGGCGGCCGCCAGGAGCAGGCACCAGGCCAGGGTGCCGGGCCGCCACCAGCCGCGAACGTCTCCCGGTGTGGGCGCGCCGGAGCCGCTCACTCCACCTGCACCAGGAAGGGGGCCGCCGGCGCCGGCAGGCTCACCGGCGAGAAGGACGAATCCAGGGCCTGCACGTTACGCACGCTCACCTGCACCGGACCGGCGCCCTTGACCTCCCAGCGGATGGCCAGCAGTGTGCCCGGCCCGCGCCCCGCGGCCACCCCCCCCTGCACCCCGGTCCGTGAGACGGTGATCCGCACCAGCCCTGCAGGTGCGCTTCCCTGCACGTCCACGCGCAGCGGAGCCACCGCCTCTTCCAGGAGCTCGCCCGCCCGGGGCAGGCCGGCCGGCTCCAGTCGCGCCGGATCGAAGACCATCTCCACCGCCACCGCGTACAGGTCGCGTGCGGTGGGGGGTGGCGCCAGGACCAGCTCCAGGTACAGCGTGCGCCCGGGGCCGCCCAGGGGCCGGACCGACCAGACGCCGCCGGCATCCTGTGGCCGGCCCGCCAGGTGCGCACGCAGGCACGCCTCCCCGCCCGGCCGGGGCACGCCGTCCGATGTCGTGCCGGGGAGGGCGGCCCCGCAACCCGAGTCTCCGGTGACCACGTAGTAGAGCGCCTCCCCGGGTCGCGGAAGCTCGGGGTCGTCGGCGCGGCCGGTGGACAGGCCGCTCAGCAGGCAGGCATGGTTGTACTGGAACGGCTCACCCGCTCCCCGGCGCCCCCTGTAGACGAGATCGAGGCCGTCGCCGGCGGGCCAGCTCAGGAGCGCTCCGGGCTCGATCCCCACCGCCAGCGGTCCCGTCACGGACCGCGCCGGCCGCCCGGCCTCGGGGCGGGATGGATCGCAATCCTCGTCATCGGCCACCCCGTCGCCGTCGGCGTCAGGATCGCACGCGTCACCCACCCCGTCGCCGTCGGCATCGGCCTGCTCGGGATCGGCCAGGCCCGGGCAGAGGTCGGCGGCGTCGGGAATGCCATCGGCGTCCTGATCACCCGTGCCCACCGCGGCCGTCTCCGCCCCGGCAGGTGGCGCGCCGACCTCCAATCGCTGCGCGCCGCCTGTGGCGCCCCCGCCCGTCCGGTCACCGCCGGCATCGCGGCCGCGCTCCGCCAGCTCCTCGTCGCTCGCATCGTCCGCCGGGTCCTGGTCCTCTTCCTCCTCGCCTTCGTCGTCGTCCTCCTCGCCCTCCCCCACCTTCACCGGCTCGCTGTTGGCGGAGAAGAAGAGCGACTCCAGGTTGCCCACGTAGAGCATCTTGATGGCGAGGGTCACCTCCCCGGCGCCGGCCAGGGCGGGATGCTCCGCGGGAACCGTGAGACGGGTCTGGTAGATGGAGCCGGTCTCCCCCACCACGACCGCTCCCCGCAGCGCCCCCTCGGTGGGATTGCGCCCCCGGTAGGCGTAGATCCGGTAGCCGGTCAGCGGCAGCGGCGCGCCGTCGGCCACGGCGTAGCCCCGGGCCTGGTCCCACTCCACCGTCAGATCCCCCCTCCCCGAGGACCGGACCCTTGGCACCGGGATGGGCGCCAGTCCGCCGATGGACGACAGCCCGCCCTGGAGTGTCTGGGAGGAGGTGATGCTGGACAGCGGCTCGAAGCAGGCCCCCACGCCGGGATAGCTGGAGCAGTTGGCTCGCGACGAGTCTCCCTGCTCGCTGTAGTTCACCATCTGCGACTGGGCGCCGTAGTACCCCACGTGATCCGGGCTGCCAGGCGAGATCACGCCGTCCCAGACCACGAAGAAGGGCATGCCGTAGCGGCCCATGGCGCCGGGGAAGTTGCCGGTGGCGGTCATGTCCGACTCGTAGGCGCCGCGCTTCCGGAAGCTGGGGATGCCGTCCATGCCGGGCCCCATGTTGATCTCGGGGGCCCCGGACAGGAGGTGGTACATGCGGTAGCGGAGGTTGCAGGGGGCGTTGCCGGCGCACCCGAAGATGTCCGACGGCACGTCCACCACCCAGGCCTTCAGGAACTCCCCCGCCTCCTGGCCACGGGCGGCGGCGGCGCCCAGCACGCCCAGGCCGGCGGCGGCCAGGAGTCCCAGCCCGGCGCCGGCGAGCCGCCGCCGGCGCACCGTGTCCCGTGGGTCCCGGAAGCTCACAGGGCGCAGATTACCACCTTGACACCCATGCCGAGCCCTTGGAATAATCCGCCTTCATCCAACAGCAAGGAGCGCACATGGCCCAGCTCAAGGGGAGCAAGACCCACGAGAATCTCAAGGAGGCGTTCGCCGGCGAGTCCCAGGCCAACCGGCGTTACCTCTACTTCGCCCGCCAGGCCGACATCGAGGGGTATCCCGACATCGGCGGCCTGTTCCGCGACACCGCCGAGGCCGAGACCGGCCACGCCCACGGCCACCTGGACTTCCTCAAGTCCGTGGGTGACCCGGCCACCGGCGAGCCCATCGGCGACACCGCCAAGAACCTGGCCTCGGCGGTGAAGGGCGAGACCTACGAGTACACCGAGATGTACCCCGGCATGGCCCGCACGGCCCGCGACGAGGGCTTCGCCGAGATCGCCGAGTGGTTCGAGACCCTGGCCCGGGCGGAGAAGTCCCACGCCGGGCGCTTCGGCAAGGGGCTGGAGACCCTGCCCAAGCTCTGATCCCCCCGCGCGGCGGAGGCGGCCGGCCGCCGTCTCCGCCTGCATCCTCCCCCCCGCCGGCGAGGTCGTCCCATGGCCCACGAGGTGGACCCACACGCCGCCCGCTACTGGGACGCAGGCGCGCTGGATCAGGAGCTGGCCCGGGTCTTCGACATCTGCCACTCGTGCCGGCGCTGCTTCAACCTCTGCCCCTCCTTCCCGGCATTGTTCGACGCCGTGGATGCCCACGACGACGAGGTGGCCGGGCTCACGGCAGGCGAGAAGCGGCGGGTGGTGGATCTCTGCTACCAGTGCAAGCTCTGTGATCCCCACTGCCCCTACACGCCCCCCCACCACTGGATGGTGGACTTCCCGCGCCTCATGCTCCGGGCCAGGGCAGTGCGCGCCCGGGCCGAGGGGGTCCCGCTCCAGGACCGCCTGCTGGGGGCCACCGACACCATCGGCCGGGTGGGGAGCGCGCTCCCCGGCCTGGTGAACGCCCTCAACCGCAACCCGCTGTCCCGGGCGC
>JBFGDW010000058.1:0-14151 GCA_041580435.1 Candidatus Polarisedimenticolia bacterium
GCGCTGGATCGCCTCCAGGGTCTCGCGGCCCGCCGGGAGGACGCGGCCGCCGGCCATGACCGGCCGCAGGAGCGGCCGGCCCGGCATCTCCTCCCCGTGCCGGGCCAGGATGTCCTCAACCGCCTGGTCCCCCTGTTCGAGCCGGTGCACCTGCTTGCGCCCTGGCAGCGTGGCCTTTCCCGGCGAGCGCTTGACCCGGTCACGGCCGGCGTAGGCCGTGAGCTTGTAGACCATGTCCAGGAACGGCGCGTCGGCCGACACCCCCATGTGGGTCCCCACACCAAAGCCGTCCACCGGGGCCCCTGCTTCCAGGAGCCGGACCATGGCCTCCTCGTCCAGGCCGCCGCTCAGGACGATCTCCACGTCACGCAGCCCGGCAGCGTCCAGGCGGCGCCGCGCGTCCCGGGAGGCCGCGAGCAGGTCCCCCGAGTCGATGCGCACGCCTCCCAC
Organism: Candidatus Polarisedimenticolia bacterium; assembly: GCA_041580435.1. Lineage (GTDB taxonomy): Bacteria > Acidobacteriota > Polarisedimenticolia > SMYD01 > SMYD01 > JBFGDW01. Next base: position 451 of record JBFGDW010000058.1, read on the forward strand.
CTGCAGCCCTTCGCCTCCAGGCCCCGCCAGGCGCGCCACCAACTCCACCCCCGCGCCGGTGTCGTAGGTGTCCACCAGCAGGATGGCGCCGGGGTAGAGCGAGGCGAAGGCTCGCAGCGCCTCCTCCTCGCTGGCGTGGGCCTGCACGTAGCTGTGGGCCATGGTCCCCGCCACGGCCAGGCCGTGGAGGCGCCCCGCCAGCACGTTGCTGGTGGCCGCCACGCCGGCAATGGCGAGCGCCCGCGCCCCCTCCAGCGCCGCATCGGCGCCGTGCATCCGGCGCAGCCCGAAGTCCAGCACCGGCCGGCCAGCCGCGGCGGCCACCACGCGCGCCGCCTTGGAGGCCAGCACGGTTTGCAGGTGGATCCGGTTCAGCAACAGGGTCTCCACCAGCTGGGCCTGGGGCAGCGGCGCCACCACTTCCAGCAACGGCTCGCCAGCGAACACCGGCGTCCCCTCCGGCACGGCGTGCACGTCTCCCTGGAAGCGGAAGCCCCCCAGCCAGTCCAGGAATCCCGGCTCGAACCGGTCCAGCGAGTCCAGGTACGTCCGGTCATCAGCCGTGAAGCGAAGTCGGCGCAGATCCTCCAGCGCCCCGGCCAGCCCGCATGCCAGCAGGTAGTTGCGCCGGGCAGGCAGGGTGCGCACGAAGAGGCTGAAGACCGCCGTCTCCTGCAGCCCCTCCCGCCAGAAGGCCTGGAGCATGGTGAGCTGGTAGAGGTCGGTGAGCAGCGCTGCGCTGGTGGTGGGCCGCACCGGATTCCCCCAGGTTCGCCGGGGTGGCGGGGTGCCAGATGATAACATCGAGTCCGGCGCCCTTGGCGCTGCGCGAGCCGCCTTGGGCGCGCGCCCTGCAGGCGGCCCCGACGGATCGGAGTGATATCCTCTCCGCGAGCCGTTTCCCCACCCTGGAGATAAGCATGGCACCCCCTGTGCAGGAGAAGGTCGGTCGGAATCAGCAGCTTCTGTCGCGCAGGGCCGAGGCGGTGCCCCGGGCGCCGTTCAACGTGGCCCCGCTGTTCGCCGATCGCGCCCGTGGCAGCCGCCTCTGGGACGTGGACGGAAACGAGTATCTGGATTTCACCGGCGGCATCGGCACCCTCAACGTGGGGCACAACCACCCCCGGGTGGTGGACGCCATCCGCCATCAGCTCGACCGCTTCATCCACACCTCCTGGCACGTGGTCATGTACGAGCCTTACGTGCGCCTCGCCGAGCGTCTCAACGCCCTGGTGCCGGTCCCGCCGCCGGCCCGCACGCTCTTCTTCAACAGCGGCGCCGAGGCGTGCGAGAACTCCATCAAGATCGCCCGCATCGCCACCGGGCGTCCGGCGGTGGTGGCCTTCGAGCGCGGCTTCCACGGCCGCACCCAGCTGGCCATGAGCCTCACCGGCAAGGTCCACCCCTACACCGCAGGGTTCGGCCCGTTCGCCCCGGAGGTGTACCGCCTGCCCTTCGAGCCGTTCTTCGGCCGCCACCAGCGCACCGACGCCCAGGCGGCCGAGGAGGCCCGGGAGGCGCTGGACCGCCTCTTCTCCTACCACGTGGAGCCGGAGAGCATCGCCGGAGTCATCATGGAGCCGGTGCTGGGCGAGGGCGGCTTCTACCCAGTTCACCAAGCGGCCCTCAAGGTGCTGGTGGAGGCGTGTCGGGAGCACGGCATCGTCTTCATCGACGACGAGGTGCAGGCGGGCTTCGGGCGCTGCGGCGCCCTGTTCGCCTGCCAGCGCCTGGGCGTGCAGCCCGACATCATGGTCCTGGCCAAGTCGCTGGCCGGAGGGGTGCCGCTGAGCGCCGTCACCGGCCGCGCCGAGCTCATGGACGCCGCCAAGGTGGGCGGCCTGGGCGGGACCTACGGCGGCAACGCCCTGGCCTGCGCGGCTGCCCACGCCGTGCTGGACATCATGGCCGAGGAGCGCCTCCCCGAGCGGGCCGAGGCCATCGGCGCCAAGGTGATGGCCCGGTTCCGCGATCTGGCCAAGCACCAGGGCTGCGTGGGCGATGTGCGTGGACTGGGCGCCATGTGCGCCCTGGAGATCGTCGATCCCGCCACCGGCGCCCCCGACCCGGGCCGCGCCGGAAAGGTGGTGGCGGGAGCCCGGGAGCGCGGCCTGCTCATCATGACCGCCAGCGGCAATGTGATCCGTACCCTCATGCCCCTGACCATCTCCGACGATGACCTGCAGCGCGGCCTGGAGATCCTGGCGGCCGCCGTGGCTGCGGCCGACTGAGACCCCGCGGCGTCCAGGGGCGGCCGCTCCCCCCTGGGCGCGAGACAATCACCCATCCGAGGACTTGATATGCCCTACCAGACCATCAATCCGGCCACCGAGGAGGTGGTCAAGTCGTTCAACCTCCACACCGACGAGGAGGCCGAGCGGGCGCTGGAGCGCTCCCGGCGCGCCTTCGCCGCGTGGCGGGCGACGCCCCTGGCGCGGCGCATGGCCGTCCTGGGCCGCGCCGCCGACCTGCTCGAGGAACAGTCCAACGCTCTGGGTGGCATCATGACCCTGGAGATGGGCAAGCCCATCACCCAGGGGGAGAGCGAGGCGAAGAAGTGCGCCTGGGTCTGCCGCTACTACGCCGAGAATGCCGAGGGCTTCCTGGCCCCGGACCGGCGCGAGTCCGACGGCAGCGAGGCGTACGTGCGCTTCGACCCCCTGGGGCCGGTGCTGGCCATCATGCCCTGGAACTTCCCCTTCTGGCAGGTGTTCCGCTTCGCCGCCCCGGCCCTGGCCGCCGGCAACACGGTGCTCCTCAAGCACGCCCCCAACACTCCCCAGTGCGGACTGGCCATCGAGAAGCTGTTCCTGGAGGCCGGCCTGCCCGAGGGGGTGCTCCAGAACCTGTTCCTGTCCAACGAGCAGGCGGCGCGGGTGGTGGCCGACGAGCGGCTGCGCGGCGTCACCCTCACCGGCAGCACTCGGGCCGGGCGGGAGGTGGCCCGGGTGGCGGGCCGCCATCTGAAGACCATGGTCATGGAGCTCGGCGGCAGCGACCCGTTCATCGTCATGGACGATGCCGACATGGACGAGGCCGTGAAGGTGGGGGCCGACGCCCGCTGCCTCAACAGCGGCCAGAGCTGCATCGCCGCCAAGCGGTTCCTGGTCCACGACACCGTGCTGGAGCGGTTCCAGGAGGGGCTCACCGCGGCCCTGTCGTCCCGCCCCATGGGTGACCCCACGCTCCGGGAGACGGCCATCGGCCCCCTGGCCCGCAAGGACCTGCGCGACAAGCTCGCGTCGCAGGTCGACGAGAGCGTGGCGGCCGGCGCCCGTGTCCTGTGCGGTGGCAAGATCCCGGAGGGGAAGGGGTTCTACTACCCGGCCACGGTCCTCACCGCCATCCCCGAGGGGAGCCCCGCCGCCGAGGAGGAGCTGTTCGGGCCGGTGGCCTCGGTGCTGTCCTTCTCCACCGATGACGAGGCGGTGGCCCAGGCCAACGGCACCGACTACGGCCTGGGCGCCAGTCTCTGGACCTCCGACCCGGAGCGGGCCCGCGCGCTCATCCCGCGCATCGACGCCGGAGCCGTGTTCGTCAACGGCATGGTGAAGTCCGACCCCCGGCTCCCCTTCGGCGGCGTCAAGGACTCGGGCTTCGGCCGCGAGCTGGCCCGGGAAGGCATGCACGAGTTCGTCAACATCAAGACGGTCTGGATCCGCTAGGCCCGTCGTCGCGGCCGCGGCCGTTCAGACCCCGAACTCCAGGGTCAGCTCCCCTTCCCGGAAGGTGCGGAACGACTGGCGCATGCTGCGGCCGCGCCAGCGGTACTCCACCTCCTTGCGGACGGGGCTGTAGACGGCGGTGTAGAGCGTGCCCAGGGCGCGGTCGTAGCGCTCGTTGAACAGGGGCGGCTCCAGGAAGCGGCCGGCCAGGGCGTCGCTGGTCTCCTGGGGGTCCCCCAGGCGCTCGGCCAGGAACTGCTCCCGGGCCTGGCTGGAGGTGGCCCGGGCGTACTCCTTCCACTCCACCTTCTCCTGGTGGTTGGTGGCGATGGGCCAGCGCCGCAGCACCGGGTCGCGCCCTGGCGACAGGTAACCCGTCACGAAGTCCCCCTTGGCGTCCAGGGCGGTGATGTTGTACGCCATGTGGATGGGGACGCGGCGCAGGATGGCGGAGGCCTCGGCGGCGGTGCGGCACTCCTCCAGCAGGTAGCGCAGGAGAAGGGGGCAGCCGAAGCCGTCCCCCACCCGCTTGGCCCCGCCGAAGGACAGCGACACCACCAGGCCGGCGTCGTTGATCCCGTCCAGGGCTCCCCACAGGCAGTCGGTCATGGCGATGACCCGGCGCCGGCCCCACTTGCTGGACAGGACCACCGCCTCCCACAGGCTGGGGCTGTAGTCGTAGTTCCGGATCAGGGCGGGCACCTCGCCGGTCCAGACCACCTGGGAGCATCCGGTGAGGTAGGGGGTGGGCCGGTAGAGGCTCAGGCAGCGGGCCACCCGGTCGCTGCCGCCGGCCAGCTCCACCAGCTCCTCGTACAGTGGCATCAGCTCGGGCATGTGCTGGCGCAGCGCCGCCACGGCGTCGTGGTAGGTGGGGCGAGCGAACTCCCCCTCCTTCAGGAACCACGCCTGGTAGGCGGGCCAGAACTCGTCGAAAAGAGCCTTCCAGCGCGGACCTGGCCGGTCCTCGCGCACCGCCCGGAGGGTAACCTCCATGGCGCGCTTCAGAGCATCTTGAAGCCGCCCACCTCGGCGGCGTGGGACACGGCAGGGACGCGCTGGGCCGGCGTCAGCGCCACGGCCTGGTAGTGGGCGCGCAGGCCGCGAATCCAGGCCTTGGCCCGGGGCGTGAGCTGGTAGTCATCGTCCATGAGGCGGCCCGGGGTGATGAGGATGCCCAGATCGGCCCCCTCGTAGCGGTAGTCCCCGTCCTTGGCGATGCGCAGGAAGAACCCCTCCTGCTCCCGCTCCACGGTGCGCCGGTGGGTCTGGACGTAGGCGAAGTGCACGCTGCCGTCATCGGCCATGCGCCACACCCCCGAGCGGGGCGCCGACGTGATCCGGTCCACGCTGTCGGCGGTGTGCTTCATGACCAGCTGGCTCCAGGCGTCGATGTTCTCCGGCTCGGCCCAGCGGTCGTTGATGGCCTCCACATCCAGCTCATAGTCCACGTCGGCCCACTCCAGCAGGTGGAAGAGGATGAGCGGGGCGTCGGCGTGGGCGAAGGCCGCCAGGTTGGTCATGGAGCTGGCACCGGTGACCCGGGGGTTGATCTCCCCCATGTAGATCTTGCCGGTGTCCAGATCCCGGAGGAAGTCGATCTCGAAGTAACCCCGGTAGCCCATCTTCCTGAGCTCGTCGCCGATCTTCATGGTCATGCGGCGCACCGAGTTCCGGATGCGCCGGGAGAAGGCGTCGGGGAACACCTCGTTGCCGCACCAGCCGCCCCGGTAGGGAGTCAGCTCCTTGAATCCCACCAGCTCGGTCATGAGCGGGCCCACGATGGTGCCGTGGCGGGTGACGCAGGCCTCCAGGGCCGATCCCCGGCACCGGATCCGCTTCATGATCTTCACCACCCCCTGACCGATGATCTCATCGGCATGGCGGTCGAAGTCCTTCTCCGTGGAGATGAAGAAGGTGGTGTGGCCCGAGTCGCCGAAGGCGGTCTGCACCACCACGTCCTCGCCCAGCCTGCGCGAGGCCTTGCGGAGTTGCTCGTAGCTTTGCACCTGGGTCATGACGTTGGGCACCGACTGGACCCGGGCCCGGTTGCCGATGCGCGTGGTGTTGATCTTGTTGTCCACCTCTTCCCGGAGGCGGGCCGGAGGGAAGCAGACCTCCAGCCCCAGCTCCCGGCACAGCACCTCGGTCTTCTCGTTGAAGAAGAGGAAGAGGGCCTTCCCTCCCGGGCCGCGACGCTTGATGTAGTCCACCACCTCCTTGTGCTGCAGGAGGTAGTTGTTGATGTCTTCCAGGGACTCGAACGGCTCGTGGGGCAGCTCCCGGGGCACGAAGACGCTGGGGTGCTGGCCGTCGAAGCAGTCGATGTAGTTGATGAAGCGGAAATTGCGCACCCACTCGTGGATGTTGAGCAGGTTGAAGTTGGTGGCGCTGATGAAGTAGTAGGGCGTCTCGTTGCGGTGGAAGTACCGGCGGATGTCCGAGAGGGTGCGCAGCACCTCGCGCTTCCTGCGGCGGCGCGACCCGCTCTTGAGGGACAGGGAGCCGCCGCCAGGGCTAGCGGCCCGAGGCCGCTTCGGATGGGTCATGAAGCTCTCTCCTTGTGGCGGCCCGCCCCCGGGACGTCGCTCCCAGGGCCTCGGCGGTGAACACCCGCAGGCCGTACTCGGGCTTGTAGCCGTGGATCTCCTTCACGTCCAGCGCCTCCAGGTAGCGCAGGATCTCGGCGCTCACCACCTGCCCGGGCACCAGCACCGGAAACCCCGGGGGGTAGGGGGTGACGAATCCGGCCGAGACCAGCTCCCGGCCGGTGGCCATCTCGGCCTCGATGGCGTCGCCCAGCTGGAAGTACTGGCAGTTCTCTTCCTCGTAGGCCATGAAGAAGGCCTCCCGCAGGTCGCCGTCGGTCCCCGGCCCCTCCCCCGCCGGCAGGAACCGGTCGTGGAAGCGGCTGAAGTTGGGCAGCGGCGGCAGCTCCCGGGTGAGGGAGTCGATGCGCCCGGCGTGGATCCGCGCCTCCATGGCCCCCTGGTTCTCCAGCTTCTCGTCCAGCTCCTGGGCGATCTTGGCCAGGACCTCGATGAGATAGGCGATGGCTCCCCGGGTGGTGCCGATGTGGATCATGAACAGCACCGTGTTCCGGGACGTCTTGTTGATCTGGATGTCGTGATAATCCATGAGGTAGGACTTGAAGGTGTCCCCGTCCATCCCGGTCTTGCCCACGTGGAGCGTCACCCGGGTGGGGTCCAGGGCGAACTCATCGCTGGCCCAGGCCTCCTCCATGCGGGTCCAGCCTGATTCCCGGTCGTAGTAGAACTCCATCCCCGAGGGACGGTACTCCGACGGGATCAGGTCCTTGGGGGCCAGCACGCTGAAGTACTTGCGCAGGAGCGGGTGGTTGTTGACACGCTCCCGGAGCGTCATGGAGTGCTCGACGCTCTTCTGCACCATCTCGTACCCCTCCAGCTCCACCTGGCGGCGCCCCACGTCCAGGGAGGCCAGGATCTGGTAGTTGGGCGAGGTGGAAGTGTGGGTCATGTACGCCTCCTGGAAGGCGTCGATGCAGTGCTCGAACTCGTCGTCGTTGACGTGGATCATGGACCCCTGGCGCAGTGCCGTCAGTGTCTTGTGGGTGGACTGGGTCACGTAGACCCGCACCCTCGCCTTGTCGGGGTCCACCGCCTCCTCGCCTGCCTCGAAGCGCTGGCGGTGCTCCGGGCTGCGGTAGAGGCGGCGCAGGTTGCAGGCCGCCTCCATGGCGGTGCGGCGCCGGGAGGCCGGGGTGAAGTAGGCGAAGGCGAACCACGCCTCGTCCCAAACGAAGACCATGTCGGGCTTGATGGCCAGCACCTCCCGCATGACCATCTCGGGGTGGTAGCTCACGCCGTCGAAGGTGCAGTTGGTGAGCAGGAGCATCTTCACCTTGTCCAGCTTGCCGGCCTCCTTCAGGGCCAGCAGGTGCTTCTTGATGGTCTCGATGGACACCGCCCCGTACATGGAGTACTCGGTCAGGGGGTACGGGTCCATGTAGACCACCCGGGCGCCGGCAAGGAGCAGAGCGTAGTGGTGGCTCTTGTGGCAGTCACGGGAGACCAGGACGATGTCCCCGGGCCGCACCAGCGCCTGCAGCACGATCTTGTTGGCCGTGGAGGTGCCGTTGGTGACGAAGTAGGTCTTGCGGGCGCCGAAGGCCTTGGCCGCCCGGGCCTGGGCCCGCTTCAGGGGCCCGTGGGGCTGCAGCAGCGAGTCCAGCCCGCCGGTGGTGGCCGAGGTCTCGGCCAGGAAGACATTGGCGCCGTAGAACTTGCCCATGTCCTGGATCCAGTGGGACTTGCTGATGGACTTTCCCCGGGAGATGGGCATGGCGTGGAACACGCCGGTGGGCTTCTGGCTGTAGTTGCGCAGGGCGGTGAAGAAAGGCGTCTCGTAGCGCTCGCTGATCCCCTTGAGGATGCTCAGGTGCAGCTCCAGGTAGTCCTCCTGGCGGTAGAACACCCGGCGGAAGTCGCGGCTCAGGTAGCCGGCGATGTCCTCCACCGGCGCGTCGGTGACCAGGAACAGGTCCAGCTCGGGCCGCAGGCGCTCCAGCAGGCTGCCCAGGATGTGGCTGCGGTTGGCATCCAGGGCCTCCTCCAGGACCTTGGGCTCCAGCAGGGAGATGTACTGCTGGAGGATCTCAAGCCGGTTGCGGGACTGGAAGGGGAAGCTGTAGCGGATAACGCAGGTCTGGATGTTGTGATTGAACAGCACCGCGATGAGGGCGTCCTCGAAGCTGGGCACGAACACCACGTCGTAGACGAACTCGTCCTCCTCCCGGCGGAGCTGCAGGATGTGGGAGCGGAACTGGGCCTGCTCCTCGGAGGTCACGTCGTCCACGATGAGGACCTCGAAGTAGGGGCGGGCCTCGGTCCGGAGCCCCTTGGAGAGGCTGTCGGCCAGGTCGGGCCGGGCGTCTGAATCCTGCAGCTCGTCGGCCTGCAAGGAGGAGAGGTCACGCTTGCGGTAGGCGCCGCTCACCAGCAGGCGGACGATGCGCGCCGTCTGCCGCGCCAGCGCCTCGTATTCCTCACGCTCGAACAGCCGCGCCAGGTCCCGGAACACCTTCCGGCCCGGGAAGGCCCAGTAGCTCTCCATGGGCTCCAGGAGGCGCAACGCCTCGCTCACCTCGGCGCGCAGGGCATCCACAGTGCGCCGGTCACGCGTGGCGTGGTTGAGGCGGGCGGTGGCGATCTTGAGGCGGTCCCAGGTGTCGGTGCGCAGCCGCGAGGCGTTGTAGTAGGCGCTCAGGGAGGTGCGCGCCACGTCGGATTTCAGCTCAGGGTCCTTGCGTGTCGCCATGGTGGCCTTTCTGGTCCAGGTCCCGATCAGGCGGACGTGCCGGAACCGCCGGTGCCTCCCGGCCCGCCGTCGCCGCCGGCGTGGGCGGCGGGAGGCCCGGTGGCGGCCGCATCGTCCGTGCCCCCGTCGGGCGCGGTCCTCCCGGCCGATGCGCCAGCAGTGGTGGCCGGGACCGATCCAGCCTCTGGCCTGGGCTCGGTGCGGCTCACCCCCTCGCCCGCCCGCTGCAGCCCCGCCCGGGAGCCGCGGTGCGGCTTGGCCAGCGGCCCGAGGGTGCTCAGGTAGCCGCCGTTACGGCTCGACGGATCGTAGACGCTGAACTCCACCTTGCGGTCGCGGAAGCTCTTCAAGGGCTGGCCCAGTCCTCGCAGGCCGATCTCCCGGCTGCGGCGCACGCGGCTCAGGTGGATCTCCAGCGGGATCATCTCCTCGCCGTGGCCGGCCTGGTAGAGGACGTCGCCGGCCGGCCCCACGATGATGGAGCGGCCGTTGCCGCCGTCGCCGGAGCCGTTGATGTCCACGAGGAAGCACTGGTTGGTGGCCGCCGAGGCCCGCGCGATGGCCAGCTCCACGTCCCGGTCGATGGTGGTGGTCAGGCTCGGGTGCAGGATGACCTCGGCCCCCATGAGGGCCAGGGTGCGCGTGGTCTCGGGAAACCACATGTCGTAGCAGATGGACACACCGAACTTTCCCACGTCGGGCACGTCGAACACCAAGAACTCGGTCCCGGCCTCCACGCCGCCCTCGTAGGGCAGGAAGGGGAACATCTTGCGGTACCGCCCCACGATGGAGCCGTCCGGGGCGATGACCGTGGCGGTGTTGAACACCTTGTCCCCCTGGCGCTCGAACATGGATCCCGGCAGCAGCCAGATGCCGTGCTGGGCCGCCAGCTCCTGGAAGCGGTCCTCGGGGGAGCCGGGCAGCTCCCGGGCGTGCTCCAGGAATGGGCCGTAAGGGGCCAGCTCGCTGAAGATCACCATCTGCACCCAGGGGTACAGGTTCATGAGGACGCGGACGCGATCGGCCATCCGGGAGACGTTCTCCTCGGTCACCGAGACGTGCATCTGGATGCCGGCGATGGCGAAAGGGGTCATAGATGGCGGTTCGAGCGCCTCTATGGTCGCAGGTCGGGCCGCATCTTGCAAGGACGGCCAGGGGCGCCGCGCGATTGCGCCATGGTCAGAGCGATTCCCACATGGTGATCGCCGCCTACCCTGTCGGCGCCGTTCTCCCGGGGAAGGGCTGGCGAGGGTGTTGCATGACCTGGCCGGAGACTCGGGAGGAGTGCCATGAGCCTGCAGGAGCCGATCTACGACCTCGGGGAGATCGATCTGACGCCCGCCGGACGGCGCGGCGCCGCGGCGGCGGCCGCGGCGGGCGGGCCGCGCCGGACCGGTCCGCGTGCCATCGCCTTCTCCGTCCCTTCCGACCGGAGCGACATGGGACAGGTGGACTGGCCCGCGGGGCTGTCGGCGCTGCTCCCCGGCGCCGGGCACCTGGCCAGCGGCCGGATCGCCGCGGGATTGGGCTTCGTCTCCTTCCTGGGTCTGGTGGCAGCGCTGGGATGGGCCCTGCACGCCACCATGGATCGCGTGGCCCCGACCCTGGTGCTGCTGGGCTACTCCCGGGCCGGCGGCGCCTGGGCCCTGGCCAGCCTGTTCGTGGCGGCGGGCTTGCTCCACATCGGCGCCGTGGTGACGGCCGGCGGCCGCACCGGCGGCGGCGCCCCGGCACCCCTGGCGGCCATCACCACGGGCCTGCTCCCTGGACTGGGACAGGCCCTCCAGGGACGCCGCGCCCACGCCGGCCTGTTCCTGGCCGGCGCCTGGCTGGCCGGGTTCGCCTGGCTGCTGGCGGCGCCGCCGGTGGTGGCGATGCTGGCCGACCTGCGCCTGGTGCTTCCGGCACCCCTGGAGATGCTGGCCTCCCCGGCCAGCCGCTGGACGCTGCCGGCCGTCCTGTGGGCTCTGGCGGTGTACGATGCCGCCCACGTCCGCACCGCACCCTAGAGCCGATCTGATAGTCTGCCGGGACCATGGCGGCCAACACCGGTTCCGGCGAGATGACCTGGCTCGTCTTCGCGCTGCTCACCGTGGCGGCGTGGGGCGTCTACGGCGTCTTCATCCACAAGGGTCAGGTCCTCATGGGGGATCCCGCCAGCGGGCGCTACAAGGCGTTCCTGCTGGTGGGGGTGGCCTACTTCCTTTTCGCCGTGCTGGCGCCCCTGGCGGCGCTCTTTTTCACCGGCGCCTCCTGGCGCTTCACGGGCGGCGGCGTGGCCTGGTCCCTGCTGGCGGGCACCACCGGCGCCATCGGCGCCTTCTGCGTGCTGCTGGCGTTCGGTGCCCGGGGCTCTCCGGCCGTGGTCATGTCCATCGTCTTCGCCGGCGCGCCGGTGGTCAACGCCACCGTGGCGCTCATGATGCACCCTCCCGCGGGCGGGCTGGGCTCCATCAGGCCCCAGTTCTACCTGGGGATCCTGCTGGCGGCCCTGGGCGGCTTCCTGGTCACCCTCTACAAGCCCAACCCGGCGTCCCCGCCGCCTTCTGCGGGAGCCAGCGCCCAGGCCGTGCCTGGCGCCGCGGCGGCCGCGAGCCACGCTTCGCCCACCGCCGGCGCTCCCGCCCGGCACGCGGATCGGCCTCCCCGCGGCTAAGGTCAATTCCTGATATCAGAATGAGGCACTCCGCGCGCCGCCTGAGCTTGCGTGGGCGGAACGCGGCTCTTAAGTTAACAATGTGTCAACGCCTGCCGCACGCATTGCCGATCTGCGCCTGGACGGGCGCAACCTTGCCTCCCTGGTGAAGTCGCTGAGCGCGGCGGAGCGGACGGGCGTGCTCACTGTTCGCGCCCACTCCGTGGTCCGCACCGTGTCGCTCCGGGAGGGGCAGCCCGTATTCGCCACCTCCAACGACCGGGACGAGCGCTTCAACGGCGTGCTTCTGCAGAAGAACCTGGTGAGCCTCCCCGACCTCATGCGGGCGGTGGAGAAGATGGTGCGGGAGAGCCGCCGCCTGGGCGAGATCCTGGTGCGCGAGGGGATGCTGACCCAGGCCAAGGTGGCCGAGGGGCTGCGTTTCCAGATCACCGACATCCTGTGCCACGTGCTCCCCATCCGCGACGGCGACATCACCTTCAGCGAGCAGCCCGTCCCACCCCACGACGACATCGGCTTCCGGACGCCGGTGAACAGCCTGATCCGGGAGGCCCTCTTCCGGGTGCAGGCGTTCCACCGGATCATGGACGAGGTGGGCGGCACGTCGGCGGTCTTCGTCCTGTCGGATAGCTGGCGCGACGAGGTGGCCACCGCCGGCCTGAGCGGCGAGCAGGAGCGCGCGCTGGACCACCTGTCGGAGCCCTGCACGCTGGACCAGATCTGCGAGCGCTCGGAAGGAATGCACGACTTCGACGTCTGCCGGCTGGTCTGGGTGCTGCTCACCATCGGCGCCATCAAGCGCATGGAGTAGCACCGCAGCCGGCGCGCCACCCCGGGCCCGCTGCACCCCACGCTGCACCCCGCGACGTAGTATCGTGCCAGCTCCCGGCCGAGCATGGATCTGGCGCGCATCACCCGGCGATTGTCCTCCCAGGTGGCGGATCTCACCTTCGCCCCGCCGGTGACGCACGTCTACAACCCGCTGGCCTACGCCTGGCCCCTGCACCGGGCCTACCTGCGGCGCTTCGGCGGCCGCACCGGCCGCGTCGTGCTGGTGGGGATGAATCCGGGCCCGTGGGGGATGGCCCAGACCGGCGTCCCCTTCGGCGATCCGGGCGTCGTGCGGGACTGGATGGGCCTCTCCGGCCGGGTGACCCGGCCGGAGCGCGAGCACCCACGCCGGCCGGTGGCTGGCCTGGCCTCGTCCCGGGGCGAGGTGAGCGGGCAGCGCCTCTGGGGCTGGGCGAAGGACCGGTTCGGAGCCGCCGACGCCTTTTTCCGCCGCTTCTTCGTCATCAATTACTGCCCGCTGGCCTTCCTGGAGGCCAGCGGCCGCAACCGCACCCCCGACCGCCTGCCCCGGGCCGAGCGCGAGCCGCTCTTCGCCACCTGCGACGCCGCCCTCGCCCGCATGGTGTTCGCGCTGCGGCCGCGCCGGGTGGTGGCCATCGGCGGCTTCGCCGAGGGGCGCTGTCGGGCCGCGCTGGACGGCACCGCCGGCCCCATCGGCCGGGTGCCCCACCCCAGCCCGGCCAGCCCGGCCGCCAACCGGGGCTGGAGCCGCCTCATGGACGCGGCCCTCACCCGCCTGGGAGAGACGATCCCGTGAACACACGCATCCCCGACCTGCGCCTGCGCCCCCTGGTGGACCGGCCGCCGTCTCCCCAAGGCGCCTTCGTCCTCTACTGGATGACCGCCTTCCGCCGGCTGGACGCCAACTTTGCCCTGGAGCGGGCCTGCGAGTGGGCCCGGGAGCTGGACCGGCCGCTGGTGATCCTGGAGGCGCTGCGCACCGGCTACCCCTGGGCCAGCCGCCGCCTGCACCGGTTCGTCCTCGACGGCATGGCCGACCACGCCCGCCGCCTGGAGGGGAGCCGCGTCCTCTACCACCCCTACGTGGAGCCCCGGGCCGGCGCCGGCAAGGGGCTGCTGGCGGCACTGGCGAAGGAGGCCGCCGTGGTGGTGGCTGACGACAGCCCGGCCTTCTTCCTGACGCGGATGCTCTCGGCCGCGGCCCGCAAGCTCAAGGTGCGGCTGGAGGCGGTGGACAGCAACGGGCTGCTGCCGCTGCGCGCCGCCGAC
>JBFGDW010000059.1:0-14006 GCA_041580435.1 Candidatus Polarisedimenticolia bacterium
GGCCAGCGGCGCCGACGGCCAGGTCCTGCTGGGGCGCGGCGCGGCGGCCCCCGGGGAGGCCGACTGGCTGGTGCCGGGCGCCTCCTGGGCGGCGGTGGCGATCCACGACCGGGCGGCCCTGGGGGCCCACGCGGCACTGCGCTTCGGCGTCGAGGCGCGGCAGCCCCGCAGCCGCGGGCTGGTGTGGCTCCCCTCGCTGGAGGTGGAGTGGAACCCCACGGCCCGCACTGGCGTCCAGGCGGGGGTGAGCTACCTGGACGGCTCCGGATCGGCGCCCGGCTCGCGGCAGGACCCCCTCTCCGCGTGGCTGGCCCTGTCCCGGGCGGTGGCCGGGCGGACCCGGCTCACCCTGGAGATGAGCCGGGAGAACCTGGCCGGACGCGATCCTTTGGCCGCCGCCGCCGCGGGGCGGAGTGTGGAGCGGGCGGGGATCTGGACCGACGGCGAGGCCCGGTCGCGCGGCGTGCGGATGGCGCTGGACCAGGTCCTGGGGCCGGTCCAGGGACGCCTGGCCGTGCGCGCCGGCGCCGTGTCGGGCCGGCTCGCCGTGCCGGACCCCTTCGAGTTCACCGCAGCCGCGCTGCAGGTGGGGGAGGCAAGGTTCTACGGCCTGTCGGCCGGAATCGCGGTGGGCGCCACGGGGACCGAGGTCGCCGTGGCGCTGGACCGGGTGCAGGCCGCGGCCAGCGCCGATTACACGCTGGTGGGGGTCCAGCTCCGCCAGGCGCTGGCAGCCCCGTTCCGCACGGCGGGGGACTGGCAGCTGCTCCTGGACTACGAGGGGATCGAGGGGGCGCGCCCCTTCCGCGGCGAGAGGGACCCGGGGCGGGTAGCCCGGGTGAGCGGCGGTGTCGCGGTTCGATTCTGAGACCCCCCACGGGGGAGCGGCCGCCCCGTCGGCCCGCCTGAAGCGCAGCCGCCGCCGCGCCGGTGTCTTCGTGCTGGGCGGGCTGGCCGGCCTGGCCCTCCTGCTGGGCGTGCTCAACTTCTACGCCCGGGCCTCGGCGAGCTTCCCCGATGCCGGGGTGCTCTGGCTGGACACCCCCGAGGGGGTGGTGGCCGTGCAGGTCGATCCGTCCGGTCCCGCGGCGGCGGCTGGCGTGCGCCCCGGAGACCGGCTGGAGAGCCTGGACGGCCAGCCACCGGCCAGTGCCCGGGAGGCGGGGGAGGCGCCGTGGCGCCTGGGCCCGGGCGAGTCCGTCAGCCTGGCGCTGGAGCGGGGCGGCCGGCAGGTGGAGGTTCTCGTCCGCCCGGAGCTGCGGGAGGGGGAGGGGCAGCTGTACGCCTACCTGGCCACCGTCGGGCTGTTCTTCCTGGCCAGCGGCATCTACCTGGTCTACCGCCTGGGGCTGGGCGCCGTGACCCTGCACTACTTCTTCCTGTCGCTGGCCGCCTTCGCGGTGCTCACGTTCTCCCACACCGGGGAGGGGGGCGCCCTGGACTGGCTGTTCTACACCCTGGACACCGCCGGCCGGCTCCTCTTCCCCGCTCTCATGCTGCACTTCGCCCTGCGCTTTCCCGCCAGCGGTGGCGCCGGCCGCGCCGCCGTGGGCGCCCTGTACGCGCCGGCAGCGGCCCTGGCCGCCCTCGCCCTGTGGCTCATTCCCCTCCGGGGGGCCCTGCGCACCGGCGACCCGGTGGCCAGCCTGGAGCGCCTCGACGCGGCCGAGCTCCTGTACACCGCGGCCTACCTGACGGCATGCCTGGTGGTCTTGAGTCTCCGCTCGTCCCGCACCGTCGTCCCGTCGGTACGCCGCCAGCTCCGCTGGGTGTCCTGGGGGCTGGGCATGGGGATGATGCCGTTCGTGGTCCTCTACCTCATCCCCCGGGCCCTGCGCGTGGAGGTTCCGCCGGCGGCCAGCCTCTCGGTCCTGCCCCTCATCATCCTCCCCCTGGCGTTCTCCACCGCCATCCTCAAGTACCGGCTGGCCGATCTGGGCTTGTTCGTGAAGAGCGGCGTCACCGCTCTGACCCTGACGTTCTTCTCACTGGCCCTGTTCGTGCTGCTGAACCTCACGCTGCGTCAAACCCTCGGGCTGCCGGGGATCAACAATCGCGTCTTCACCGTCCTGGCCGGGGTGCTGGTCTTCCTGCTCTACCCGCCTCTCCGGAAGGGGGTGGGGGCCCTCGTGGACCGGGCCTTCTACCTGGGCCATTACGACTACCGGCGGACCCTCCTGGAGTTCGTGCGTGAGATCAACTCGGAGCGCGAGCTGGGGCCGCTGCTCGCCCGGTTCCACGACAGGATCCGGCGCACGCTCCCCCTGCGCGCCTCGGTCCTGTTCCTCCCCGAGGAGCAGACGGGGGGGTACCGGCTGGTTGGAGAGAAGGGGGATCTGCAGGCCCGGACCCCCGGCGACCACCTGCCGGCGGGGCATCCCGTGGCCCGGCGGCTGGCCGAAGAGGACAGCGTCCTGCTGGACCGGGAGGCGCGGCGGACCCTCCCGGCCGCCGCCGCCGAGCTGGGGCTGCAGGCCTTCTTCCCCATGCGCGTCAAGGGGCGCGTGGTGGCGGTGCTGGCGGTGGCCCTTCGGGATCCGGAGGAAGAGCTCAACAGCGAGGACCTGCAGCTCCTCACCACCCTGGCGGCCCACGCCGCCGCCGCCATCGAGGGGGCGCGCCTGGCCCAGGAGAACCTGGAGCGGATCCGCGAGGTGGAGCTGCTCAAGGACTTCAACGAAAGCATCGTGGAGTCGAGCCGGGTGGGGATCCTGGTCCTGGATGCCCGGGGGCGCATCCGCGGCTGGAACCGGGCCATGGAGGATCTGTTCGGGCAGCGCCGGGAGGCCGTCCTGGGCCGCCGGGTGGAGACGGTGTTCCCGGCGGGCTTCGACGCCCTGCTGGCCCCGGTGCCGCCTGGCGGCCGCCGCTACGATCGTCACTCCCTCCCAGGGGAGGACCGCCGGACCTTCAATCTGGCCGTCTCCGAGCTCCGGGGAAAGACCGGGGACGCCGGCGGCCGGGTGGTGACCTTCGACGAGGTGAGCGAGCAGGTGCGCATGGAGCAGCAGCTGGTGCAGAGCGAGCGCCTGGCCGCGGTGGGGCTGCTGGCCTCGGGGGTGGCCCACGAGATCAACACCCCCCTGACGGGGATCTCATCGTACGCGGAAATGCTGCTGGAGGAGATCAACGCCGACGACTCCCGCCGGGAGATCCTGGAGCGGATCAAGAAGCAATCCTGGCGCGCCTCCCACATCGCCAACAGCCTGCTCAACTTCTCCCGGGGCAGCGGCGGGGATTTCGAGAAGGTGGACCTTTACGAGGTGGTGGAGGAGACCCTGTCCCTGTTCGAGCCCCAGCTCAAGGGGCGCCGGATCCGCATCCGCCACGCCAGGACTCCCGGTCCTCGCCCGCTGGCCCGGGGGCACCGCGGGCGGCTGCAGCAGGTCCTCCTGAACCTGCTCCTCAATGCCCGCGATGCCCTCCCTGCGGGGGGCGAGATCCGCATCACCACCTCCGCCTCCGGCGGGACCGTGGGCCTGGAGGTGGCGGATACCGGCGAGGGCATTCCCCAGGAAAACCTGGACCGCATCTACGATCCGTTCTTCACCACCAAGGGGTCTGGCAAGGGGACGGGGCTGGGCCTGTCGGTGACCTACGGCATCGTCCGCGACCATGGCGGCACCATCAGCGTGGACTCCAGGCCGGGCCATGGCACCCGCTTCCTTGTGGGGCTGCCGGCCTGGCAGGCCCAGCAGGTGCCGGCGTGAGCACGGCGGCCCGGCAGGCCCCCGTGGCCCGGGCCCGGGTGCTCATCATCGACGACGAGCCGGTGGTCCAGGACGTGCTGGGGCGCCTGCTGCGCAAGTCGGGATACGCGCCGGCCAGCGCCACCACGGCCCGGGAGGGGCTGGCGCTCCTGGAGGAGTGCGACCCCCACCTGGTCATCCTGGACGTCATGCTCCCCGACAGCAACGGGCTGGAGATCCTGCGGCAGGTCAAGGAGCGCGATCCCGACCGGCCCGTGATCATGATGACCGCCTACGGATCCGTGAGCGACGCGGTGGCGGCCATGAAGGAGGGGGCCTTCCACTACCTGACCAAGCCGTTCTCCAACGACGAGGTCCTGCTGCTGGTGCAGAAGGCGCTGGACACCCGGGCCCTCAGGGAGGAGAACCGCATGCTGCGCTCCCTGCTGGCCGGCGAGGGTCTCTTCGAGGGGATCGTGGGACGCAGCGCGCCCATGCGGGCTGTCTTCGACCTGGTCAAGCAGGTGGCTCCCTCCCGCTCCACCGTCCTCATCCTGGGGGAGAGCGGCACGGGGAAGGAGCTGGTGGCCCGGGCGCTCCACAACCTGAGCACCAGGTCCCGGGAGCCTTTCCTGACCGTCCATAGTGGCGGGATCCCTCCCGACCTCATGGAAGCCAACCTCTTCGGGCATGTGAAGGGCGCCTTCACCGGGGCCACGTCGGCCCGGGAGGGGCTGTTCGTGGCCGCTGACGGCGGCACCCTGTTCTTCGACGAGATCGGCACGCTGCGGCCCGAGCTGCAGGCCAAGCTCCTGCGCGTGATGCAGGAGCGCACCTTCATGCCGGTGGGCTCCACCGAATCGGTGAGCGTGGACGTGCGTATCCTGGCGGCCACCAATGTGGATCTCAAGGCGCTGGTGGAGCGAGGCGAGTTCCGGGAGGATCTCTATTACCGCTTCAACGTGCTGCGGGTGCAGCTCCCCTCCCTGCGCGAGCGCCCGGAGGACATTGGCCTGCTGGCCGACCACTTTCTGCGCAAGTACGCCCTGGAGCACGACAAGCGGCTGGAGGGGTTCGAACCGCAGGCCATGGAGGCGCTGGCGGCGTACCACTGGCCCGGCAACGTGCGGGAGCTGGAGAACGCGGTGATCCAGGGGGTCGTCCTGGCACGAGGCCCCCTCCTCCGCCTGGGGGATCTCCCGGTGGAGATCCGGCCCGGCGGGGGAGAGGCCGCCCCGGCCGGGCGTGCCCTCCCCGAGGGAACCGGCCTGGTGGAGGCCATGGCGGCCTACGAGCGCCGGCTCATCTCCGAGGCCCTGGACCGGTCCGGCGGAGTGCAGCGCCAGGCCGCCCGGATCCTGGGGATCCGGCCCACCACGCTCAACGAGAAGATCAAGCGCCTGGGCCTGAAGCACCCCGCCTGAGGGGGTGCGGAGCAGACTCAGCGCCCCCCGCCCGGGCCTGTGGCCTGCAGCCGGCGGCGGTACGATAATGCAACCAGGACGCCAGGGGCCCCGGCGGCCAACTGAGTTGACGCCCGGCGTGAGCCCCTGGTACGATCTGGGCAGTCAGAAGGGGAAGTTTCGGGGGCCCTTCCCCGAAGGTGAGGCCAGCCTGCCGGCGCAGGGGAGCGGCGTCGGTTGATGGAGGGAACGCGTTCCGGGCGATGGGGAACCGCCCGGGGCCCCGCAGGCAGGGAGGTCCGACGATGCGAATTGCAAGATGGTCGCTGGCAGCGCTCCTGGTCGTGGCCGCCAGCGTGATGCCCGGATGGGCGCAGGACTCGGCAAGCGGTACCGGCACCCTCGAAGGCATCATCACCGACCCGCAGCAGGTACCCCTGCCCGGTGCCACCGTGGTGGCACGAAGTGCCTCCGCCGGCGTCGAGAAAGCGGTGATGACCGACGCCAACGGGCGTTACAAGATCCCCGATCTGCCGCCTGCCACCGACTACGTGCTGGATGTCTCCTTCCCCGGCGGCGGCTACGCCAAGGTGACGCAGGATCGCATCGTGGTGCGGCCCGACCGGACCACCGCCGAGTCGGTGCAGCTCTTCCAGGGAATCGAGGAAAAGGTCATCGTCTCGGCCAAGAAGGACCAGGGCCGCGTGGTGCAGCTGGAGGAGGTGGGCCAGCGGACCGAGTTCAGCGCGGAGTTCCTGGAGGGCCTGCCCCTGCTGGGCCGCAACTACCAGGACATCCTGACCCTGGCCGCCGGCGTGCAGGATCATGACGACGACGGCAACCCCAACGTCCTGGGCGCCCGGGCCGAGAACTTCAAGGCGGTCATCGACGGCGTCTCCAACCAGGACGTGGCCGGCGGGACCTTCGCCTCCAACCTGAACACCGACACCATCGAGGCGGTGGAGGTGGTCCAGACCGGCGGCGACGCCTCCCTGGGACGGGCCTCCGGCAGCTTCGCCAACATCATCACCAAGTCGGGGAGCAACGAGTTCGAGGGGACGTTCACCCTGTCGCTGCGCTCGAGCCTGCTGGACGGCAACGGCCAGACCGGCAACGAGGCCGGCGACTTCAAGAGCGTCCGCCCGGCCGTCAGCCTGTCCGGGGCCATCGTCAAGGACCGCCTCTGGTACTTCCTCACTGACGAGGAGATCAGCGACGACATTCCCATCAACACCCTGTCCGGGCGCAACACCCTCATCCGGGAGCAGATCGGCCGGCGGTGGCTGGCCAAGCTGACCTGGCAGGCCAGCAGCGGCAACAAGTTCACGGCCCAGGTCCGGTCCGATCCCATCGACTTCACCAACCTGGGGATCAACTCCATCACCCTGCCCGAGGCGGGATTCACCCAGGAGCAAGGCGGCCCGGTTTACAACGTGAGCCTGGAGACCGTCTTCTCGCCCCGCATGCTCCTCACCTCGCGGGTGGCCTTCTCCGACAGCGGCATCAACATCGTGCCCAACAACCCGCAGAATCCCCTGGACAACCGCGCGTTTTTCAGCAAGGCCCTGGACGTCAACCTGGACACGGGTGCGGTGTCGGGGTCCTGGTTCCTCCAGTCGGAGGATGAACGCCAGCGCAAGACCTGGCGCGAGGATCTGACGTACTTCGTGGATGACTTCTTTGGCCGCCACGACATCGGCGTGGGGATCATCTACGAGAACGAGTACTTCGCCCAGGATCAGTACCTGGGGATGGTCCGCACCTTCCGGCTGCAGAACAACTTCTTCGGCTCCACCGACAGCCCCAACGACGCCGGCCGGAAGTTCATCGTCAACGAGAACTTCGGCATTCCCGAGCGGACGGGCGGCTTCACCCAGCGAGTGGGCGAGTCGGACAACTACGGGGCCTACATCACCGACACCTGGCTGCCCCGGGAGAACTTGGCCGTCACCTTCGGCCTGCGCTGGGAGCGCGAGGAAGTTTCGGCGCCGGGCTTCGACCCGTTCGATCCCCGTGGCGAGTTCAACGCCTTCCAGCAGTACATGGTGGAGTGCAAGGCGGCGGCCGGCCAGCCCGCCACACCCACCGAGGGGGAGGCGGCCTCGGCCATCCTGGGGCGGCTCTTCCCATCCGTCTGGCAGGCCTTCCTCAACAACGGCCAGTCGGTGGGATCCTGCTCCCAGGGCAAGCCGTTCTTCCTGACCTTCCCCAAGCAGAAGTTCACCGACGACTGCAAGCAGCCCAACTCCAACCGGTTCTGCACCACCACCCTGGACAACTTCAGCCCGGTGCTCTTCGTGAAGGGGAACCGCCCCGAGGGGATGGTGGAGGTGACCAACAACAACCTCTCGCCGCGCTTCAACGTCTCCTGGGACCCCTGGTCCAACGGCAAGACGCGCTTCTTCGGCAGCTGGGGGCGGTTCTACGACAAGACCAACCTGGTGGCCATCAGCATCGAGCAGTCCGGTGACTCCCGCAGCCGTGACTTCGTGTTCAACGAGTCCCTGGGGACCACCACCTCCGCCGGTGCGGTCCCGTCGGACCCCGATGTCACGGTGGTGAACCGTAACCTGCAGACCGAGTTCAAGGACGAGTGGACCATTGGCTTCGAGCGGGAGATCGCTCCCGAGACCAAGATCCGCCTGACCTGGGTGACCAACCGCTTCCGGAACCAGCTCCAGGACGTGGATTTCAACCACTTCGCCCGGGACGTGGGGCCCGAGTTCATCGCCCCGGTCCGGCGGACCATCGGCGGCAACAGCCAGATCGTCGGGTTCATCCCCATCGGCGGGCCGCTGTGCGAGTTTGACCCGGTGGTCACCGGCCTGGCGCCCACGCGGCAGGTCATCGGCGCGGTGGAGAACGGAAACGTCCGCGTCATCGGCGACGCGCTGGGCAAGCCCAACAACCGGGCGGACGACTGCTTCGGCCAGGTGGCCAGCCTCAACGGCCAGATCACGCCCATCGCCGACGGCGTCCCCGACCTGTTCCGGCGCAACCTGCTGTACAACAACGTGCTCTTCCTCTCGAACCTCAACTACTCCGAGTTCGAGGGCTTCACCCTGGAGTTCATCCGCCGCATGAAGCGCAACTGGCAGCTCAATGCCAGCTGGACCCACGGGCGATCCGTGGGCGCCGCCGACAACTTCCTGGACGAGTCGGGTAGCGACCCGTCACGCATCAACGACGAGTTCGGGCCCACCGGATTCGACATCCGTGACTCGGTCACGGTGAGCGTCACCACCATCCTGCCCTGGGGCGACCTCCAGCTGGGCTCGGTGATGCGCTACTTCTCCGGGACCCCCTACTCGCTCCGCGAGCGGGACAGCTCCTTCGACTCGGCCAACCAGTCCACGTTCCGGACCACCTTCCCCACCGGCCGTCGCAACGACCAGCGCAACGAGCCGCGGGTGCTGTTCGACGTGACCCTGGAGAAGGCGTTCCTCATCAAGAAGTACAACGCCACGGCGCAGCTTCTGGTCCAGAACGTGTTCGCCGATGACTTCATGACCATCGGCAACTTCTTCGACGACCGGCTCGTGGCCGTCCGGGACTTCGGCCGGCGCTACGAGGCCCGGTTCAAGGTCAACTTCTAGGGCCGCCGGCGACAAAAGAAGACAACCCGGAGGACGGGGCGACCCGTCCTCCTTTTTTTTGCTAGACTCGCGTCCTTCCGGCCGATGATCCGCTTCCACAACACACTGACCCGATCCAGCGAGCCCTTCGAGCCCCGGGTTGCCGGGAAGGTGGGGCTGTACACCTGCGGCCCAACGGTCTACTCCCACGCCCACATCGGGAATTTCCGGACCTTCGTCTGGGAGGACCTGCTGCGGCGCTTCCTGGAGGCGCGGGGGTTTGCCGTGGACCACGTCATGAACATCACCGACGTGGATGACAAGATCATCGCCGCCGCGGTGGAGCGGAAGGCCAGCCTGGAGGAGGTGACATCCCCCTTCACGGAGGCGTTCTTCGAGGACCTGGATCGGCTGGGAATCAAGCGCGCCCGGGTTTTCCCCAGGGCCACCGAGCACGTCCCCGACATGGTGAGCCTCATCCAGCGTCTGGAGGCCGCCGGACTCACCTATGGCAGCGAGGGCTCGGTCTACTACCGGATCGCCCGCTTCCCCGGCTACGGCCGGCTCAGCGGCAAGGACCCGGCCGACCTGGTGGCGGGGGCGTCGGGGCGGGTGGATGCCGACGAGTACAGCAAGGACGACGTGCGGGACTTCGCCCTCTGGAAGGCAGCCCGGCCCGGCGAGCCCGCCTGGGACGCCCCGTTCGG
Source organism: Candidatus Polarisedimenticolia bacterium (assembly GCA_041580435.1). Lineage (GTDB taxonomy): Bacteria > Acidobacteriota > Polarisedimenticolia > SMYD01 > SMYD01 > JBFGDW01. Next base: position 9,375 of record JBFGDW010000059.1, read on the forward strand.
CCGCGGCCGCCCCGGCTGGCACATCGAGTGCTCGGCCATGAGCATGCGCTACCTGGGTGAGTCGTTCGACATCCACACGGGTGGGGTGGACAACATCTTTCCGCACCACGAGAACGAGATCGCCCAGAGCGAGGCAGCCACGGGCCAGCCCCTGGCGCGCTACTGGCTCCACGCCGCCCACCTCATCGTGGGGGGCGAGAAGATGTCCAAGTCCAGGGGGAACTTCTTCACCCTCCGCGACCTGCTGGACCGGGGCGAGGAGGCGCGCAGCCTGCGCTACCTCCTGCTGTCGGTGCACTACCGGCGCGTGCTGGACCTGACCGATGAGTCCATGGCGGCGGCCCGCCAGAACCTGGCGCGCCTGGACGACTTCGCCCACCGCCTTGCGGAGGCCGCACCCGCGGCGGCGGGGGACCCGCGTGCCCAGGCAGCGGTGACGGCGGCGGCCCGCCGGTTCCACGCCAGCCTGGACGACGACCTGAACACTTCGGGGGCCCTGGGCGCCCTGTTCGAGCTGGTGCGGGAGACCAACGCCGCGCTGGACGGAGAGCAGGCTGGCGCCGAGGCCATGGCCGCCGCCCTGGCGCTCCTGTCGGACTTCGAGGCCATCTTCGGCATCCGCCTGGGGCGCGCCGGGGAGAGCCTCAGCGGCGAGGAGGAGGCCCTCCTGCGCACCCGGGAGGACGCCCGCTCCCGGAAGGACTACGGCGCCGCCGACGCGGCCCGCGCCCGCCTGCTGGAGCTGGGGATCGTGCTGGAGGACACTCCCGGCGGGACCCGGTGGAAGCGCGTCCGCAGGGGCTGAGCGCCGACGCCGCTGGACGGCGGGGTGAGGAGGCGGCCGCCCGCTACCTGGAGGCCCGGGGTTGGGCCATCGTGGCCCGCCGCTTCCGCGTCCGGGGCGGGGAGATCGACCTAGTGGCCGAGCGCCAGGGGCTCCTGGCCTTCGTGGAGGTCAAGGCACGGAGCGAGGGGGCCCTGGATGACGGCCGCGGGGCGGTGGACCGGGCCAAGCGCCGGCGGCTGGCCCGGGCGGCCGGGCTCTTCCTGGCCCGCCGGGGCTGGGGGGATCGCCCATGCCGGTTTGACGTCATCCAGGTGGAGCTGGGCGGCAGCCATGAGGCCATCCACCACATCCCCGGAGCCTTTGACACGGAAGGGCTTGCGGGTTGACAGGCCACGCCGCATCGTCTACAAATGAGCATCGAGCGGGAATAACTCAGTGGTAGAGTGTCACCTTGCCAAGGTGAAAGTCGCGGGTTCAAATCCCGTTTCCCGCTCCACCTTCCCCCCTCTCCAGGTACGCCCGCGCCTCCTCCTGCACGGCGCGGTCCGCCGCGTCGGCGGTGTCAGCGCGCGTCTGGAAGGTGCGGTCACCGGAGCGGGGATCGCTCCCCCCCTGCAGGCGAAGGGTCGCAGCATAACCCGCCGCGCCACGGGTCACCGTCACCTCCACGGCCCGGCCGCGGATGATGAGGTAGCGCACGTACAAGGCCAAGGGCCACCTAGCGCGTCCGCGCCGTGCCGACGAACACGGCGGCGTCCGCAGCCGGCGGGCATGCGGGCAAGGTCCCCGGGGAGGGACCCGGACCCGAGGATACGGCGGAAACCTCCCAGCGTCAACGTGGAAGCGAGCCTGCTGACCGGAAGCCCGCCGCCGGCGCCATGCTAAGATTCCCAGCGTCCCGCACAGGCGGCGTAGCCAAGTGGTAAGGCAGAGGTCTGCAAAACCTCTATTCATCGGTTCGATTCCGATCGCCGCCTCCATGGGGCTGCTGGCCCTGGCCGCCCCCTGCGCCGCCGCCCCCGGTTCCCCCCTGTTCCACGAGGTCACCCCGCCCTGGGAGCTGATCACCCTCCCCGCCCGCCCGGAGGGCTACCTTTCGTTCCGGGCCGAGCGGCGGGAGCTCACCCTCTGGGGTCAGGAGCTCGCCGTGCTGCTCTACTCGGGCCCTCTGGCCACCGAGCAGCGGGAGCTGAACAACGGCCGTTACAGCCTCATCACCGTCCCGCGCAATCCGGCCGAGGAGATCCTCTTCCTGGAGCGGGAGGTCTGGCCGGCGCTGGGAAGCCCGTTCCTGAGCACGGGCGGCCTCAGGGACCTGGCCCCGGACGCCGTCCTGGCCCCCGACGACCCCCGCCTGCCGCGGCTGGAGCAGAACCTGCTGCGCGCCGCGTGGCGCCCCCTGGCGCAGGAGCTGGGGCTCACCGGCGACGCCCGGGCGCCGGCGGGGGCGCTGAGCCAGCACGCTGCCTTCCGCCGCCTGCAGGAGCGGGTCATCGGCGCTGGCGAGCGCAACGGGGTGCTCCACGAGAGCCAGCACGCCCTGGACGAGGCCCACAAGGTCTACCCGGACCGCTACCGTCGGCCCTTCGCAAGCCCCGCCGAAGCCGAGACGCGCGCCCTGCTGGCCGCGCTGGCCCACTCCCAGGACCCTCACTACGTCCTGTACCAGGCCGTCCGCCAGTACCGGCAGCGCCTGGCGCCCTACGAGGCCGCGGTGGAGCAGGTCCTGCGGGCGCTGGCCGGCGCCATCCTCCAGCGGCCCCGTGAGGCCCCGGCGGTCCGGGTGCAGCGCAACATCATGCTGCAGCTGCCGCGGCTGCCGGCGGAGACCCTCAGGCAGCGGGCCGCCCAGGCCATGGAGGCGCTGTTCGCCCGCTCCGACGGCGAGGCCGGATACGCTCTGGACTACCATGCCTACCGGTCCGCGGCGGCCGGCCTCAACGTGGGGACGCTGCGTGGGGAGATCCGGCCCGAGGACGTCCCGCCGGCCGAGGAGGGCTCAGGGCAGCCCGCCATCTTCTGGGGGTTCCAGGCGGACCGCGTGGCGTCAGCAGGCGTCCACGTGTACCTGGCCGATACCGGCGTTCAGGTGGCACGCCACGGGGAGTACGGACTGGCCGTGTCGGGCGCCGGGTACGTGGCGGCCCACCTTCGCGTCCCGCCCGGCCCCGGGCCCTGGCGCCTGGAGATCACCGGGGGCGCCTTCGCCCCGGGCGCCACCCGGGGCGAGTCGCTCCCCCTGATCCTCCTGGGGGGCACGCCGGGCCGGTCCCTGCCGGTCCAGTCTCTCCCAGGTGGCGGCCTCTTCGTGGCGCAGGTGCCGGCGGCGCTGGCCGCGGAGGGGGTGGTCCGCCTGGTCCTGGCGCCCCTGGGCTCCGGAAGCCCGCCGGCGTTCCTCACCGGCCTGCGGCTGCTTCCTGCTTCCGGCCCGGTGGGCCGCCTCAGGCCGACGCCGACTCCAGATCCGAGCGGCGAAACAGGGACAGCAGGCGGTGGGGTTTGAGGGCGTCGGCCCCTCCGGCCTCACGGTCGACGATGCACGCCACCGCGGCCACCTGGAGACCTGCGTCCGACACCGTCTCCAGCGCCTCGCGCACCGAGCCGCCCGAGGTGATCACATCCTCCACCACGAGCACCGAGGCGCCGGCGGGGATGTCGTTCTCGATGAGCCGCCCGGTGCCGTGATCCTTCGCCCGGTGGCGCACCAGGAACGCGGGCAGGGGCGCCCCCCGCTGCCCCGAGCGCAGGGCCATCCCGGCGGCGATGGGATCGGCTCCCACCGATGGGCCGCCCACGGCATCCACCCGGACCCCTTCCCGCCGCAGGTCCTCCACCAGGTCCAGCATGAGGTCGGCCACCAGCAGCAGCCCCGTCGGGTCCAGTGTGGCCCGCTTGCAGTCGAAGTAGACGGTGGAGGTCTGGCCCGAGGCCAGCTTGAACGAGCCCGAGATGAAGCACCGCTGCCGCAGGAGGCGCGACAGCGCCAGCCGGTCCGCCTCGCGGCGGGCGGCGGGCCGGGCCGCCATGGCATCGCCGGGGCTCTCTTGCGGTGTGGGAGGCAAGGACGTCTCCTGAGGCTCGGCGGCGCATTCTAGCAGAGGCACCGTCGCGGTATGATGCCGCGTCATGGAGGACGGCATCCGCACGCCCGCCCTGCTGGTGGAGCGCTCCATCCTGGAGCGCAACATCGACGCCATGGCGGCGAGGGCCCGCCGCCTGGGCGTCCGGCTCCGGCCCCACTTCAAGACCCACAAGTGCGTGGAGGTCGCGCGACGGCAGGCCGAGGGCGGCGCCACGGGGTTCACCGTGGCCACCGTGCCCGAGGCCGAGGCCCTCCTGGAGGCCGGCTTTCGCGATCTGACCTGGGCGGTGCCCCTGGACCCGGGCAAGGTCGGCGACGCCCTGGGGCTGGCCGCCCGCGCCACCGTGCGGCTCCTGCTGGATGACGAGACGACCCTGGAGCATCTGGAGCGGGAGGCCACGCGCAGGGGCCTCCGTCCCCACGTCTGGCTCAAGGTGGACTGCGGCTATCACCGTGCCGGCGTCGATCCGTCCCGGCCGGAGTCGGCGCACCTGGCCGGCCGGCTGGCCGCATCCGGCGCCGTGACCTTCGACGGCCTGCTGACCCACGCCGGCCACTCCTACCAGGCTCGCGATCCAGGAGTGCGCCGCGGCATCGCTGCCCAGGAACGTGACGTCATGCGCGCCTTCGCGGAGCGGCTTCGGGGCGCCGGCGTGTCCGTGCCGGCCCTGAGCGTCGGCTCGACGCCGACGATGACAGCGGTGGATCACCTGGAAGGGATCGACGAGATCCGGCCCGGGAACTACGTCTACTTCGATGCGAC
>JBFGDW010000060.1:0-14001 GCA_041580435.1 Candidatus Polarisedimenticolia bacterium
CCCGGCGCGCCGCCTCGGCGTCGGCAAAGGCCATGAGGCTCGGCTCGCAGCGATCGTAGGCCGGGGCCAGGCAGCAGCCGTGAGCGTTCCGCGGCGGCGATGTGGTCACGCCCCGGCAGGGGTTGAGGTCGCTCCCCTCCACGAACAGGGCTTGCTCCGCCGGCAGGTCCACAGCACTCTCGAAGTCCCGCACGCTCACCGTGGCGCCCTCGCCCCGGGCCGCCACCAGGTGCAGGGCGCAGCGCGGACAGCAGGTCCGGTCTTCCCCGCCCTTCTCCCAGGCCACGGTGGTGGTCAGGTTGGCGCACTCCTGCCGCCCACACGCCGAGCAGGCTGCTTCCTGGGACGCGCAGGCCGCCCAGGCAAGGACCAGCAGCATCGCCGCGGCGGCTGAACGCAGGCCAGAGCCGAGGGATCTGGAAGCCATGGGTTGCCCTCTCCCCCCTCCAGACCGTAGCACGGGGGGCGGGCCCGGGGCACGCCACGGGGCGGCCCTGGCGCCGGCCGGCGGCAGGCCGCCGCCTGGCATCATGAGAACACATTGCACCTCTCCTTCCTGGGAGGACCCGTCACGCGAGCGCCACGCACGGGCGCGGCGAGCCGGATCCGGACACGACAGCACGTGACTCCGGGACACACGTCGCCCCGGGACGGGCGGTCTCAGACCAGGAAGGAGGCGTGCAGGAGGTAGAGGGGCGGGCGCGGCACGTGTGGCGCGTCGCTGGCGTGGGAGGCGGGCGCGGTGGCCGCTGGCGCCGGGACCGGCACGGGGACGTGCGCTTGGGTCAGCCCCGGATCGCGCGGGCCCGCCGACAGCCCGGTCTCCCGGCTGTCGGACGGCGGAGCCGGCCGCTCGGCGCAGCAGCACGCGGCGCTGACGGCGTCGTGGCAGTCGGCCATGGGACAGGGCGGCGCGGCCTGGGCGGTGCTGGGGCAGAGTAATCCCAGCGGCGTGGCCAGGGCCACCATCACGGTGAGTAGGGCCAGTCGGCGCAGCATGACAGTGTTAAGAATACAGCCCCTTCCGGGCGCCGTCAACGCGGCCGGTCACCCGCCGGCCCCGCCAGGCGGAAGTCGATCTTCTTGCTCAGGGCGTTGACCCGGTCCACCACCACCCGCACCTCGTCGCCGATCTTGAACCGCCGCCCGGTGCGCTCCCCCACCAGGAGGTGCTTGCTGGCCACGAATCGATAGTAATCGTCCTCCAGGGTGCTGATGTGGACCAGCCCGTCGATGTAGAGGTCCTCCAGCTCCACGAACAGCCCGAAGGAGACCACTCCGGAGACGATGGCTGTGTGCTCCTCCCCCACCCGATCCATCATGAAGCCCACCTTCTTCCAGTCGATGAGCTCCCATTCGGCCGCGTCGGCATTGCGCTCACGCTCGGAGGCCTGCTCGGCCACGGCGCGGAGCGCCTTGCGGCGCTCGGCCCGGGCCTCCTCGCCCGCCCGGGACCAGCGCGAGCCATCGGTGAGCGTCCGGTGCACCACCAGGTCCGGGTAGCGCCGGATGGGTGAGGTGAAGTGCAGGTACCGTCGCGTGGCCAGGCCGAAGTGCAGGCCGAACACCTCGCTGTACTGGGCGCGCATCATGGAGCGCAGGACGATGCGCTGCAGGGCGTTCTCCTCCGGGCGCCCCTCCACCGTGCTCAGGAAGCGCTGGATGTCCTTGGGGGTGATCTCCTCGAACGGCTGGGGCAGGGAGTAGCCGAAGGTGCGCAGGATGGCGTCCAGCTCCGCCAGCTTGGACGGGTCGGGTTTCTCGTGGATCCGGTAGAGGCACGGCCAGCCCCGGTCCACCAGGGTGGTGGCCACGGTCTCGTTGGCCACCAGCATGAACTCCTCGATGAGCTGGTGGGCGATGTTCCGCTCCAGGGGTGTGATCCCGGTCATCTCGCCCCGGTCGTCCAGGAGGATCACCGGCTCGGGAAGATCGAAATCGATGCTCCCCCGCTGCTGCCGCCGGCCGCGCAGGATGAGGCACAGCTCCTGCATGAGATCGAACTGGGCGACCAGATCCCCTTGCCGGCGCCGTTCGCCGGCGTCCCCCTCCAGGCAGCGCGCCACCTCCGTGTAGGTCATGCGCCGGTGGGAGCGGATGACCCCCTTGACGATCTGGGAGCGGGTCACCTTGCCCTGCCTGTCGATCTCCATGATGCAGGTCTGGCAGAGCCGGTCCACTCCCGGATTGAGGCTGCAGATTCCGGTGGACAGCTCCGAGGGAAGCATGTGGACCGCGCGCTCCGGAAAGTAGACGCTGGTGCCGCGCTCCCGGGCTTCCCGATCCAGGGGTGAGTCCTCGGTGACGTAGTGGCTCACGTCGGCAATGTGCACCCAGAGGGTGAAGCTGCCGTCTTCGTGACGGCGGATGGAGATGGCGTCGTCGAAGTCACGGGCGGTCTCGCCGTCGATGGTGACCGTGGGCATCCCCCGGAAATCCTCGCGCCCGTCCAGCTCGCCGGGCTGGACAGTGGCGGGGACCGCGCGGGCCTGCTCCAGCGCCTCGGGGGGAAAGTCGTCGCGGATCCCGTACTTGCGCAGGATGATCTGGAGGTCCATGCCCGGCTCCTCGGGCCACCCCATGACCTCCACCACCTTGGCCTGGGGCACCTCCTTCCCGCTGGGGAAACGGAACAGCTCCACCCCCACCACCATGCCCTCCTTGGCCTCGCCTGACGCATTGGGGGGGACGGCCACCTCGTCGTAAGGCGCGCTGCCGTAAGGGATGACCACCAGGCCGTCCTGCTGGCGGCGCAGCACCCCCGTGAGCCTGTGGTTGGCACGCTCCAGAACACGGGTGACGCGGCCCTCGAGGCGCCCCCCGCCCTTCTCTGCGGTGACCTGAACCTGGACCCGGTCATGGTGCAGGGCCCCGGCCATGTTGCGCCGTCGGACGTAGACGTCGGGGCCTGAGCCGGTCTCGGGCTCCACGAAGCCGTAGCCGTCCCGGTGGGTGGTGAGCCGCCCGGTCATCAGGCGCTTCTCACGAGCCAGGCGGTAGCGATTCCCCTTGAGGCGGCGCACGGCGCCTTCCTCCACCAGCTGGGCCAGAAGACTCTTGAATGGCTCCCGGTCCGCCTTGCCCAGACCCAGGCGGCGCATGAGATCGCGGCCGGTGGCCGGGGCCACATCCTCGGCGGCCAGCAGGGAGAGGAGATCCTCCCGCTGGAGAGCGCGTTTCTTCTTGCGGGGGGTCACGCTGCGTCTCCCAGGGGAGCCTGACCCTACCACACGGCGTCCCGGCGCACGAAGACGAGCAGCCCCCGGGAGCCGAAGGTCCGGGACGGATAGACGCGCCAGGGGCGGTAGTCGCGCTGGAAGCGCGGGTCGGGCAGCAGTCCCTTCCGCCCGAAGATCTCCAGGAAGACCACCATGTCCGGCCGGGCGTCGGCGATGAGATCAGGCGGGATGGCGATGTTGCCCGCCACCTGGTCCGGAGGCAGGGGGTAGTACCGCCGTGACTGGGGGGAGATCAGGCCCACGGTGTCCAGGATGGGCCCCGGGTAGGCGTGGCCCAGAGCACCGATCTCCGGGGCCGCCACCCGGGCGCGGCCACGGGTGGCCGCGGCGAGATCGGCGCCCACTTGCAGGTAATCCCGCTCCCGCACCGTCTCCCACTCGCTTCGGAGCTGGGCCACCCCGGGCGGGCCGATCCAGCTGTAGCGGCGCAGCTGGGGCACCAGGAGGAGCACCAGGAGCAGGCTTCCCACCAGCGCCTGCCGGCTGCCCGGGGGCAGGGGGATCCCCCACCCCTCTCGCCACGCCCGCCGGGCCGCCGCGGCCAGACCCAGCCCCAGGAGCACCAGGTAGGCGGTCTCCAGCGGGACGTAGTACCAGCCCATCATGAAGGGGTTCGCCACGGAGAAGCAGGCCAGGAAGAGCAGGTCGTAGCCGGCCAGAAACAGGATCGCCGCCCTGGCCTTCCCCAGGCCGAGGCGCAGGCCCGCCGCCATCACCACCACGGGCAGCACGCAGGTGGCAGCCAGGGTCAGATACTCCCGGGCGGCACCAGGCAGCCCGGGGAAGAGCCGGCCCAGCGGCACACGGGGCACGGCCATCCCGGCCAGGTGGCGGAGGAGATAGCGCGCCGCATGGTCGCCAGGGAGGTGGTAGATCCCCGCGGCCTTGGCCCGCAGCGAGGCGGGGATGGGGTCGCCGTAGAACAGGGTCGCCAGCACCAGCCCCAGGGCCGGCGCGGCCAGGGCTGCCATCGCCTCTCGCCACGGCGCGCGGCGCTCCGCGGCCACCAGCGCCAGCAGGAGGGCCGCCACCAGCAGCCCGCCGTCCGGGCGCACCCAGACCGATGCCCCGGCCACCGCCGCGGCAGCCACCGGGCGGCCCGCCACCAGCAGCAGCGCGACCCCTACCAGGCAGGCGGCGAACAGAGGCGACTCCATCCCCCCGGTGGAGAAATCCACGCTCTTGGCGTCCACCGCCCACAGCGCGGCCACGGCCAGGCCGGCGGCAGGCGCACCACCCGCGCCGCCCGCCAGGCGGACCACCAGCGCGAACAGGCCGACGGCCACCGCGCCGTCGAGGACGGCGTTGAGCCACAGGGAGATGGCGGGAAGGCCGGGAGGCCCGGGGAGGGAGGCGATGCCCGCAAGGAGCAGGGCGTAGGCCGGGCTCGACGTTCCCAGGACGGCCTCCCCCGGGTTGTAGACCAGGCCGTGGCCCGCGCGCAGGTTGTGGGCGTAGCGGTAGGTGATGTAGGCGTCGTCGACGGTGTTCCCGTGCTGTCGCACCCGCAGGCCCACGGCCAGCAGGACCAGGGCCCCGAGGAGCACCCACACCAGCCAGCGTGCGCGGCCGGCACCGGGAGCACCCGCGCCGCGGCCCTCCGGTGCCACCTCCACCGCCTCAGCCCTCGGCTCCACCCGTCCTCCCCGGCCCATCTTGACACACCCCGGCGCAAATCCTATTCTGCGCCCCTGCCCCGGCCGAAGTGGCGGAACTGGTAGACGCGCTAGGTTCAGGACCTAGTGAGGGCAACCTCGTAGGAGTTCGAGTCTCCTCTTCGGCACCACCCATCCCGGACGCGACATGAACGAGACCTCTCCCACTCCTCCGCCCGATCCACTGAACAACCGGTACGCCCCACTGCGGGCCGACCTGGAGCCGGAGCGCGGCGGCGATCTGGCCGCGCGGCTGGCGGCGGTCCGCCGGGCCCTGGAGGAGGACGGCTGGCGGCTGACCGGCAGCGACCAGGATGGCGAGGAGGGGCGCGCCCGCCTGTCCAAGTGCCTGGCCGTGGCCGAGGCCCTGGCCATCCAGGCTCTCTCGCTGCGGGTGGATTACATCAGGGAAGACGCCGGGCAGGGGGCGTGGCACCGGTTCGCCGTCCAGGAGGGGGACAAGCGCCTCGTCCTCCTGCTGGCCGACGAGTTCCTGGGGGACAGCCTGCGGGAGGGGCAGGCCGGAGCCTACGTGGAGACCTTGATCCGGGATCTGCGCGCGGCGGCCGCGGCGGGGCAGGCCCTCAGGGTGCGGACGGGCACCGTCGAGCGGCTGGCGCTGGCGCCGCCGGACCCGGCTCCCGCCGCCGGCGGCACGGACGGCGCCGCCTAGTCGTCGTCGTCGTCGGTCCAGTCGTCATCCTCGTCCCAGTCGTCCTCGTCCTCCTCCCACTCCTCCTCCTCTTCCTCCAGGTCCTCGTCCAGGTCCGGAGCCTCCGGCTCACCGTCCTCCCAGTCACCGCCTCGCAGGTCGACGTCCTCGTGGCGCATACACACCCTCCTCCGGCCCGAACGGGCAGAAGCGTGAGAGCCAACACTGCCGATATAGTGCACCGCCGGGCGGGCGGTCAAGGCGGGAAAGCGCCTACGCGCGGTGCCTGGAAAATCCCCGCGAGATCCGCTCGGCCGCCAGCAGCTTGACCAGGTCGAACCCGAGGAACGGGAGCAGGCTCCAGGTCAGGAGGGGTCCTGCGGCCCGGGGCGCCACGGGCACGGCCAGCGCCAGCCAGAGGGCTCCCCCCAGGTGGATGAGGGCGAGGCCGGCGAGACCGGCGGCCAGCCTGGAGGGCAGTGAGGTGGAGCGGCGGCACACCCAGCCTACTGCCAGCGCGGCCAGGGGAAATGCCAGCAGGTAGCCGGCGGTGGCGCCGGCCAGGGCCCCCGAAGAGGCGCCGCCGCTGAAGACGGGCAGCCCCGCGGCGCCCATGGCCAGGTAGAGGAGCATGCTGGCCATGGCCGGGGCCGCGCCCAGGGCGTACCCTGCCAGCAGGACCACGAACACCTGCAGGGTGACCGGGACGGGCGTGAACGGGAGAGGCACGCGGATCTGGGCCGCCAGCGCCGCGAGCAGGGCGAAGGCCACTACCCAGGCCACGGTCGTCCAGCCCGCGGCCACCGTCACGCCAAGCCTGCCCTCTGCGCCTCCCACACGTGCCGCCATGCGCGCCTCCTTGAACCCCGCCACTGCGCAGGCACCGGCGGGGGCGACATTGTACCCCACCGGCCCCCCGAATGATATGATGCCGGCGGAGGCCGTGATGGAGGACGATCTCAGCAAGACGACCCAGGACACCGATCTGGACGAGCAGCCGTCTGGCGAGCCGCTGGACGTTGACGAGGACTGGCGCAAGGCCGAGCTGGAGAAGCTCATGTTCGGGGAGGAGAAGAAGAAATCCCCCCTGGGCAAGGCCCTGGCCTTCGTTGCCTTTTTGGTAGTGGTGGGATGGCTGGGGTGGTCCATGTTCGGGGGCTCCTCCGATCCCGCCGAGGCCACCAGCCGCCCCCGCGCCGCCATCCCCGCTGCCCAGGCCCAGCCCGAGCCTCCGCCCCGGCCCATGCCTCCGCCTCCTCCGCCGCCCCCTCCCAAGCCGTACAAGGACCTCTTCGAGATCCAGACCCAGTTCGATCAGTCCTACATCGTCTACACCATCCAGCCCGACGACACGCTGTTCAAGATCGGTGAGAAGCTGCACGATGTCACCGGCGTCCCACGCATGATCACGCATCAGGCCGTGGAGGACGCGTACTGGCGCAAGTACTTCTCTTACGACCAGCAAAACGTGAACATCACCTCGGACGAGGAGGTGGCCAAGCGGGTGGGAGAGATCATCCAGATCCCCGTCCCGCTGCAGGAGTACCCCGGCTTCGACCTGGCCACCAAGGTGCAGGAGTACAACGCCTCCTGACCCGCCCGCCGGGCCAAACCGGCCCGGCGATGGGGTTTTTCCCCTCAAGCAGCTTGTTTGCACCCTCTCCTTGGCGGCCCTATATTGCGTCCCGCAGGCGTCCCGCCACGCCCGGAGGAGGTGAACCCATGACCGAGCCGCTGACCGTCCGCATCTTCGGCAGGCGGCGGAATATCCTCATCAACAGCCCCTACCAGCACCGGGTCTCGCTGCTGACCACCCTGCTGGCCATGCTGCCGCCCAGCATCTTCTTCGGGGTCTACTACCTCATCACGGCGGAGGGCTCGCGGCAGATCGTCGAGGCCAGCCCATCCCTGGAGCAGCTGGTCCGGAGCCAGGATCGCACCGAGAGCCTCCTGATCCTGGCGGCGGTGCTGTTCTACGGCCTGGGTGTGTACCTGGTCACCCTGCTCGAGTCACACCGCACGGCCGGCTTCCTGTACCGGGTGGAGCGCTTCCTCCAGGAGCTGCGCGATGGCCGCTACGGCGGCCGGGTCAATCCCCGCCGGGACGACAACTTCACCTTCCTGGCCCATGCCCTCAACGAGGTCAGCGCCAACCTGCGCCGCCGCACCGAGGAGGACCTGGCGCTGCTGGACGAGATCACCACCAGCCTGGAGGCGCTCACGGCCCGGGCCGACTCCCCCCTGTTCCGGGGTCGCGATGGCATCGACGCCCTGCGCGGGCGCGTGGAGGCCCTGCGCAGCCTCAAGCGCGATCAGATGGTGGGCGAGGCGCCCCCGGCCCCGACTGCCCTGCCCCACCTCAGCGACAGCGCCGGGGCGCCGACGCAGGATCCGCCCTCGGCGCTCAGCTCCTGAGGGGAGGGCGCTCACCCAGCACCGCCGTCCCGACACGGACCAGGGTGGCCCCCTCCTCCACGGCCACCTCGAAGTCGCCGCTCATCCCCATGGACAGCTCGAAGGGGGTGGGCAGGAGGCCCTGGCCGGCCAGCCTCTCGGCCAGCTCCCGCAGCCGCCGGTAGAACGGGCGCGCTCCCTCGGCGGTGGGCGTCTGCGGCGGGACGGTCATCAGCCCCGACAGGCGCACGGCCCGCAGCCCCCGGACCGACGCGGCCAGGTCCGCCACGCCCTCCGGCGCCACCCCTGAGCGTCCCGGCGCACCGCTGAAGTCCACCTGGGCCAGCAGGGTGATCCGGCGCCCTGCGGCGGCCGCGGCAGCGGAGAGCCTGCGGCCCAGCCGCTCCGAGTCGAGGCTGTGGATCCAGTGGAAGATCCGCGCCGCCCGCGCGGCCTTGTTCCCCTGCAGATGGCCCACCAGGTGCCACTCCACCGTGGCGGGCAGGTGGGGGGCCTTGGCCTCGGCCTCCTGCACCCGGTTCTCCCCTAGCCGGACCTGCCCGGCGGCCACCACGTCTGCCAGGTCCTCGGGTGGAAAGGTCTTGCCCACCACCACCAGGCGCGCGCATCCGGCGGGCCTGCCCGCCCGGGCCGCCGCGCCGGAGATCCGCTCCAGCACGGCCGCCAGCCGGGAAACGGCCGTCCCGCCTGCTCCGCCCGCGTCCGTCATGAACGCATGGTGACACTCCAGCCGCCCCCTCTCAAGGCGGCGCGGTGCGGCCCCCGCGCGGGGCGGGCGCCGCGTTGCGCCCGGCGGCCCGCCGCGGCTAAACTCACTCCATCCGCATGGTCGCCGCCCCAGGAGCCCGCATGACCCGATCTCGCCCCGTTCTCCTTGCCCTGATCCTCTCCTCCCTCGCCGCCCCCCTCGCCGCCGCCGAGGGGGCTGGCGCCGCCCGCCTCACCCTGGTGGGGTCCGACTACCCCGAGTACCGGACCGAGGTGGGAACCCTCACCCTTCCCGGTGTCGCCCCGGAGGTCCTGGAGCGGACCGACCCCCAGTACCTGCGGCTCTCCCTTGTGGACGTGGAGCAGGTGCCGCACCTCCCCGAGCGCCTGTCCGTGTATCAGACAGTGACCACCGGCGTGGTCATGCCGGTGAGCGTCAACCTGGTGGTGGATGCGGCCGGGAATGCCACCTGCTTCAACCCCGAGATCCCCTACTGCTCCGACTTCAGCCGCATCAACCCGTGGCTGAAGGAGGCGCGCCGTGCCATTCCCGACCGCACGGCCGCGGGGGACCTAGCCCGGTTCCTGGTGGAGCTGGGCATCTCCACGGTCCATCATCCCAACGACTTCCTGTTCTTCCGCATCAAGCAGAAATTCGGTGTGGAGCACTTCAACTTCATGACCAGCATCGAGCAGATCTACCTCCCGGATCACGCCCCCTACCGGAGCGAGCCGGAGCGGGAGGAGTACGAGCGCCTGACCAAGAAGTACGGAGACCGCATCAAGCCCATGACCCTGGCGGAAGTGGACGAGGGCTGGCTCCTCCACGGCTTCACCTACAAGATGCTCAAGGCTGCCGGCGACATCCGGGAGTGGAAGGTGCTGGTGCGCCGCGACGGCACGGTCGACGTCAAGGTGGACACCCTGGAGACAGGAGTGGGGGAGGTGTCCTGGTCCTGGGCCCCGTGAGGCGCGGGCACACGCTGCTGCCCTTGCTGGCGCTGATGCTCCTGGCAGCCTGCGGGCCGCCGAAGCGGCTCAATCCCCAGATGCCGCCGGAGCTGCGCCCCCGGGAGGGGCCTCGGGCCGCGGCGGTGAGCCGGGGCGAGACGCCCCCGCCTGGGCCCGAGGCCTCCACGACGCATTCCCCGGACCCTTCCCCCGCCCCGGCCGCGCCCCCCGTTGCAGACGTGGCCCGGGCCGACGAGTCGCCAGCCGTCTTCCTGCCCGAGGCGCCTCCCCCCGGCGAGGGGAAGAGCGGCCGGCTGCTCATCGAGCCGCTCACCGCTCCACCCCAGAGCGAGCTTCCATCCCTGCCCGATGATCCCGAATTCCGGCGCGCCTTGCGCCAGTGGGATCAGGGGCCGGTGCGCTACATCATCCTCAAGGAGGAGCAGGATCTCTTCCGGCAGCTGACCACCGATGAGGATCGGCTCCGGTTCATCCAGGACTTCTGGAGCCGCCGCGACCGGACGCCCCAGACGCCCGAGAACGAGTACCGGCAGGAGTTCTGGCGCCGGGTGGCCGACGCGGACCGGCGCTTCATCGACACGCCCCAGCCCGGCTGGAAGACCGACCGCGGCCGCATCTGGATTCTCCTTGGACCGCCCGACGAGACCGACGACTTCCGCTCCCGGACCAAGGGGCCGGGAGTGCTGCGCTGGATCTACCGCAACCGGCCCAACCTGTTCCTGGAGCCCAACTTCATCGTCGCCTTCCGGCAGACCTACGCCGGTGGCTGGGAGCTGTCCAACAACCCCAAGGATTTCGACCCGGTCTTCCGCGACCTGGAGTCCTCCACCCGCCCCTTCATCAGCACGGTGGGCCTGGGAACCTTCCTGCCATCGGACTTCGGCGCCAAGATCGATATCCCGGTGGTGGACTACCTGTCCCTCTTCCTGGACCTGGGGCAGGCCACCGCGCCGCCGGAGCTGTACCGGGACCGGGAGCGCGAGGCGCAGGTGGAGGCCACGGAGATCTTCGGCGCCATGGACATCCGCACGTCCTTCGAGTTCCTGGGGCCGGCGCCTGACGGCCAGGTCCGTACCGGCATCGTGCTGGGGGTGCTCAAGGGCTCACTGGTGTCCGAGACCGACGCCGAGGAGGCCGACGCCCAGCTTTCCCTGGACATGTCCATCTATGCCGGCGAGCTGGAGGACCCGGACCGTGTCATCCGCATTCCCGGCGGCTTCGGCCCGAGCCGTGAGAACTACGTGGCCAGCCTGTCCCGGCGTCTCCTGTACCGCACCGAGATCTCCCTGGAGCCGGGACGCTACCTGGCGGTGTACCGGATCCTCGATCGCACCACCGGTCAGGCGGCGCAGGCGCGGGAGTCGTTCACCGTCCCGGACCGGTTCGCTGACGGCGATCTCCAGCTCTCGACCATCGTCCTGGCCAGCCGCCTGGCGCCGGTCAACACGGCGGTGGAGCGCCCCGACGCGTTCACCCTGGGCCTGTTCCGCGTGGTGCCCAACCTAGACGCCACCTACCGCAACGGTGAGACGCTGGCCTTCTACTACCAGGTGAGCGGCGCCGCCCTGGATCCTCGCACGGGGCGCCGCCGGCTGGACGCGGAGTACAGCTTCGCCGTGCGCCAGGGTGAGTCGTGGCTGGAGCTGGGAGAGGGGCTCATCTACCGGGACCAGACCCAGCCCCAGGCCTGGTCGGCGCCGCTGCAGGACTGGCCCCCCGCCTCCTACCGGCTGACGGTGAAGATCACCGACGTGGTCCGTGGCGCCACCACGAGCAACGTCACGTTCTTCCGTGTCGTTCCTGGCTCCTGAGGCGACGGCCCCGGGGGGAAGACGCCAGACCCTTGTCCTGGCGCTGTTCACCCTCTCGGGCGGTGCGGCCCTGGCCCAGGAGGTGGCCTGGACCGGTGCCCTGGCGCGGACTCTGGGGCACGGCACCGGCGCGGTGGCCCTGGTGGCGGCCCTGTTCCTGGCCGGCCTGGCCCTTGGCGCCGCCTGGGGAACGCCGGTGGCAGCCCGCGCCCGCCGCCCGCTGGCGCTGTACGGATTCCTGGAGCTGGCCCTGGCCGTCTGGTCGGCGCTGGTGGTGGTGGCCCTGCCCCGGCTGCCGGCGGCCGCCTCCGCCCTGGGACACCGGCTCGCACCGGGGCACGCCGCCGCGCCGTTCTGGCAGGTGCTGCTGGCGGCCCCGCTGCTGCTGCCCGCCACCCTGCTCATGGGCGCGACGCTGCCGGCCCTGGCAGCCTGGTGGCCCCCGGCGCCGGCGGCGGCGGCGCTGGCCGGTGGCCGGCTGGCCGCGGCCAATGCGGCGGGCGGCGCCGCCGGCGCTCTCCTGGCCGTGTTCGTTGCGCTGCCCGTCCTGGGGACGCGGCGCTGCCTCCTGCTGGCGGCCGCCGTCGCCGCCGGCTGCGGCATGGGTGCTCTGGCGCTGGGGCGCTCACGGCGCCCCCGGCTCCAGCCCGCGCCCAGCCTGCCCCCGGACTCCCCTCTCGTCGAGCCACCCGCCTGGTTCCCGGCCCTCCTGCTGGCCGCGGGCTGCGCCAGCCTGGTGGCCCAGGTGGCCTGGACCCGTTCCCTCGCCTGGCTCATCGGCTCGACGGTCTACACCTTCGGCCTGATCCTCGCCGCCACCGTGGCCAGTCTCGCCGCCGGTGCGGCCATGGCCGCCGGCCCGGGCCGGCGCACCAGGGACCCGCTGGGCATGTTCCGGCGTCTGGAGGCTCTGGCCGGCATGTCGGTCCTGGTTTCGGTGGCGCTCCTGCCCCTGCTGCCCCCGTGGATCGCCCGCCTTGCCGCTGCCCTGCAGACCAGCCCGCGAATGCTCCACGCCGCCGAGCTGGCGCTGGTGACCGCCGTGCTGGGCGCGCCCATGGTCCTGGCCGGCGCCGCCTTCCCCCTCGCCTGCCGCCTGCAGGCGGTGAGGGGGCGCGGCGTGGCGCGCGGGGTGGGACAGGCCAGCGCCTGGCTGACAGCTGGAAACGTGCTGGGTGCCGCCCTGGCCGGGTCCTTCCTCCCGTCCCTCATGGGCTCCCGCGGCGCCCTGCTGACAGCGGCGCTGCTCTACCTCCTGGTGGCGGCGGCCAGCCGCCCTCCCGCCACCCGCCCCGTGCCGCTGTGGGCCATGGCGAGCGTGGCGCTGGCCGGCGCGGCCTTTCTGGCCGCCCCCCGGTGGGATCCAGCCCTCATGGGGTCCGGACCCGCCTTCCACGGCCCCCTCTACGTGGCCGCCGCCCGCGCCAGCGGGCGGCCGGTGGCCGAGATCATGCGGGCCCGTGGTGAGGTGATCCACGCCGGGGAGGGGCCCGACGCCCTGGTCACCGTGCGCCGGGACGCCGCCGGCTTCGTCAGCCTGCAGATCAACGGCCGCACCGAGGCCTCCACCGGCGCCGACATGCCGTCCCAGATCCTGGCGGCCCAGATACCGCTCCTGCACGCGGAGGAGAGGGGCGATGTGCTGGTGGTGGGTCTGGCCAGTGGCGTCACCGCCGGATCCATCCTGGCGGGCGAGCCCGCCCGCGTGCGCGTGGCGGAGCTGGCGCCCACGGTGGTGGCCGCGGCGACGTCCGGCGCGTTCGACCTGGCGGCCGGCCGCCCGCTGGCCGATCCACGGGTGGAGCTGGTGGTGGCCGACGTGCGCGCCCTGCTGCTGACCGATGACCGCCGCTACCACGTCATCGCCAGCCAGCCGTCCAATCCCTGGGTCCCCGGAGTGGCTGGCCTGTACACCGCCGAGTTCCTGGAGCTGGCCCGCGGCCGGCTGCACGAGGAGGGCGTCCTGGGGCAGTGGGTGCAGGCGTACGGCATGCCGGTGGAGGATTTCCGCCGGATCCTGCGCACCTTTCACCACGTCTTCCCCCATGCCGCCCTGTTCGAGGAGTCGGTGGGAGGCGGCGACTACTTCCTGGTCGGCTCCCGCCGGCCGCTGACGCGGGACGCCGCGCGGCTGCTGGCGCGGATCACACCGCCGGTGGCCACGGAGCTGGTTCGCGCCGGCCTAAAAGAGCCGGATGAGCTCCTGGCGCGCCGGGTGCTGGATGCCTCCGGGCTGGCGCGCCTGGCCGGAGCCGGCCCCCTGCTCACCGACGACGATCTGCGCCTGGCCTACACGACCCCCCTGACCATCTGGCTGGAAAGCTCCACCGGGCTCGCCCGCCTCCTGGAGACCGCCCGGCCGGCCCCCCTGGACGGGCTCTCCCTTGAGGGGCTCACCGGGCCGCGGCGGCTGGAGCTTCAGGCCCGGCTCGCACGCCACGAGGCGCGCCGGCAGGAGGATCTGGCCTTCGCCGAGCTGCTGGAGGGCGTCGCGCCGGCTGATCTGGCCGTGCCAGGGGTGGCCGAGGCGGCGACGCTGGCGCGGGCCG
>JBFGDW010000061.1:0-13891 GCA_041580435.1 Candidatus Polarisedimenticolia bacterium
CTCATCACCAGCGAGTGGGCCATGGAGGTGTTCCAGGCCGCCCGCCGCCACGGCCTGCTCACCGGCTACATCTCCAACGGCAATGCCACTCCCGGGGTGCTGGACTACATCCGGCCGTGGACCGACCTGTACAAGGTCGATCTCAAGGGGTTCCGCCAGGAGCGCTACCGGGAGCTGGGAGGCGTGCTCAAGCACGTTCTGGACACCATCCAGCGGCTGAAGGCCATGGGGTTCTGGGTGGAGGTGGTGACGCTGGTGGTCCCCGGCTTCAACGACTCCGACGAAGAGCTGGGCGATTGCGCCCGCTTCCTGGCGTCGGTCTCGCCGGACATCCCCTGGCACGTGACAGCGTTCCACAAGGACTATCGGATGACCGACCCCGACGACACACCGGCGCGCACGCTGCTGCGGGCCGTGGAGATCGGCCGGGGCGCAGGGCTGCGCTTCGTCTACGCCGGCAATCTCCCGGGGCGGGTGGGGGCGGCCGAGAACACCTGCTGTCCCGGGTGCGGCGCCCTGCTGGTGGAGCGGCGCGGCTACACCATCCTGTCCAACCGTCTCGACGGATCAGCTTGCCCCGATTGCGGGCTTCGGATCCCCGGCGTCTGGGAGCACCCAGGCGAGACCGCCTGAGCAGCGCTCCCGGGAGCTAGCGCGCCTCGCCCCCCGCCGCCTCCAGAACGGCGTCGAGGGTGTCGGGAAAGGCGTTGAGGAGGATGAGCCGGCGGGCGTCCTCGGGCTCCAGGACGGCGCGCACCGCCGCGGCCACCTCGGCCGCGGCCGCCTTCACCTTCTTCTCGGCGGTGGCGCCGCCCTTGCCCCGGGCGGCGTTGAGGTCGTCCACGGCCTTGTCCAGGCGCTCCCGGGCGGCCTGGTCGGCCTTGAGCTCGAACGGGTCCCGGGACAGGCTCTGCACCACGTCCAGCACCGGAGCGCGCCGGCGCAGCAACCCATCGGTGAGGATGCGGCCCATGCGGCCGCGGTCGGCCGAGGCTGACAGCTTCACCGTCCCCAGGGAGGCGTTGATGAGCTGCACCGCGCGGCCCCGGTCGGTGGCGCGCAGGCAGTCGGCCACCAGCTTGCGGATGCCATCCTCCCCCAGCCGGCCGTGGAGAAGCTCCAGCACCTGCAACGGATCGGGCTCGGCGGCGGCCGCCTCCACGGCCTCCTTGCCTTCAGTCTCCTCGGCCTGTTGCCGGCCCTTCTTGCCCGTCTCGCCTTCCATGACCCGGTCCTCCCTGTGCGACGCCCCGGACATCACCTGCTGCGCGGCGCCCAGTCTACCAGAAGCCGGTGCCGTGGCCGCGCGCCGCGAGCGCTGGCCCGGCAGGCGCCTACCCGAACCGTCCGGTGATGTAGTCCTCGGTGGCCTTCAGGTGGGGGTTGGTGAACAGATCGGCGGTGCCGCCGTACTCCACCAGCCGTCCCAGGTACATGAAGGCGGTGTAGTCGCTGGTGCGGGAGGCCTGCTGCATGTTGTGGGTGACAATGAGGATGGTGTACTCCCCGCGCAGGCTCTCGATGAGGTCCTCGATCTTGCCGGTGGCGATGGGGTCCAGGGCCGAGCAGGGCTCGTCCATGAGCAGGACCTCGGGCTCGGCGGCGATGGCCCGGGCGATGCACAGGCGCTGCTGCTGCCCGCCCGACAGCCCCAGAGCGCTCTCCTTGAGCCGGTCCTTGACCTCGTCCCACAGGGCGGAGCCCCGCAGGCTGCGCTCGCATACCTCGTCCAGGATCCCGCGCCGGTTCTCGCCGTCGATGCGCAGGGCATAGACGACGTTCTCGTAGATGCTCATGGGGAACGGGTTGGACTTCTGGAAGACCATCCCCATGCGCTTGCGCAGCTCGATGACATCCACCTGCGACCCGTAGATGGAGTCGCCGTTCAGGCGCATTTCGCCGCCGATGGTGACGCTCTCGATGAGGTCGTTGAGGCGGTTCACCGAGCGCAGCAGGGTCGACTTGCCGCAGCCGGACGGCCCGATGAGGGCGGTGACCTTGCCCCGGGGGACGTTCATGGAGATGTCATAGAGCGCCTGGCTCGTTCCGTACCAGAGGTTGAAGCCCTCCACCTCCAGGACCGGCTCCTCCGCCGCCAGGCTTTCATGCACCTCGGTCTGCAGGACCTCCTCGTCGTGCGCGCGGCGCGGCTGCTCCCGGGCGCCGGGCCTCTTCTCGGTCCTGGTCGGTTCAGCCACGCTGCTCTCCACGGGACGGCCTCACCATACCAGCATCAGAACTGCCCGGCCACGAAGCGCCGGCGCAGGCGCGAGCGCAGCCAGACGGCGGCCATGTTGAGCACCGCCACCAGGGTGATGAGCAGCAGCGTGGTGGTGAACACCATGGGCTTGGCCGCCTCGGAGTTCTGGCTCTGGAACCCCACATCGTAGATGTGGAACCCCAGGTGCATGAAGCTGCGCTCGGGGTGGATGTAGGGAAAGATTCCGTCCACCGGCAGCATGGGCGCCAGCTTGACGGCGCCCACGAGCATGAGGGGGGCCACCTCGCCGGCGCCGCGGGCGATGGCCAGGATGAGGCCGGTGGTGATCCCTGGCATGGCCCGGGGGAGAACGATGCGGCGGATGGTCTGCCACTTGCTGGCGCCACAGGCGTAGGACCCCTCCCGCATGGACGACGGCACCGCCGCCAGGGCCTCCTCGGTGGCCACGATGACCACCGGCAGGGTCAGCAGGGCCAGGGTCAGCGAGGCCCACAGCACCCCGCCCTTGCCGTAGGTGGGGTTGGGCAGGGTCGCGGCGAACAGGAGATCGTCCAGGGAGGCTCCCACCAGGTAGCAGAAGAACCCCAGGCCGAAGACCCCGAAGACGATGCTGGGCACGCCGGCCAGGTTGTTGACGGCGATGCGCACCGTGCTCACCGCCAGCCCGCCCCGGACGTACTCCCGGAGGTAGAGGGCCGCCATCACGCCGAACGGCACCACCGCCAGCGACATGAGCAGCGTCATGACCACCGTGCCGAAGATGGCCGGGAAGACTCCCCCCTCGCTGTTGGCCTCCCGCGGGTCGGCGGTGAGGAACTCCCACCACCGTGACAGGTACAACCCCGCCTTGGCGGCCAGCCCCACGCTGTTGGCCGGGTAGGCCCGCACCACCTGCTCCAGGGGGATCCACTCCTCCTGGGGGGGCAGCGTCCCCTCCCCCGCCGTCTCCATGAGCAGCCGGTAACGGGCATTCTCGGCGCGCAGGACGTTGATCTCGGCGCGGATGCGGTCGAACTCGGCGGTGGCCCAGGCCTGAACCTCGGCCTCGCGCCGGGCGGCCTCCTGCTGCCTGGCCGGCTCGCCGTCCATCTCGGCCTGGCGCGCCTCCAGGCGCGCGGCCTCCAGGCGGGCATTCACGTGGCCGGTGTCGTCCTTCTCCAGAGCGCGGCGCCGGGCGAGGCGGTCCAGCACCGGGCCATGCAGGCGGCGGAACGCCGCCCATGCCTCCTCCCGTCCCTGGAACACCTCCGCCGGCGACCCGTCGGGGGCGCCGGCGGGAGGCGCCACCTCCAGGCGCAGCGGGAAGCCGTAGAAGCGGCCCCACTCCAGCCGCTCCATGACCACAGCCCAGTCCGGGCGATGAGCGGCGGCCACCTGCGGGTCGCCCACCCACTGGAAGTGGTTCTGGGTGAGGCGATAGTTGCCGGTGCGCACCAGCCGCCGCGTGGAGAGCCCTTCGTTTTCCGCCAGGCGCGCCTCGACGGTGGCGCGGGCCCCGGCCGGCAACGCCTCCAGGTCCGCGGGCTCGACCCGGTACCTCTCCACCCGGGTGATCTCCCCCATGTAGACCCTTCCGTCGTGGGTGATGAGCCGCTCCACCGGCACCGGCCAGAAGGTGGACAGCCCCTGCCACAGGACCAGCGCCAGCAACCCCGCGATCATCAGGGCGCACAGGGCCAGCGCCCCGCCGGTGAGCCAGACCATGGGCTCGCCAGCGGCGTGGAGGGTTGAACCCCGGCCGCGGCCCTTCATAGCTGGTAGGCCCGCTTGCGGAAGCGCAGCCGCACCACCTCGGCGGCGGTGTTCACCACGAAGGTCATGGCGAACAGGACCAGCGCCGCCAGGAACAGGGTGCGGTAGTGGGTGCTGCCCCGGACCGCCTCGGGCAGCTCCACGGCGATGTTGGCCGACAGGGTCCGGAAGCCGGAGAAGATGTTCCAGTCCATCACCGGGGTGTTGCCGGCGGCCATGAGGACGATCATGGTCTCCCCCACCGCCCGGCCCAGGCCGATCATGAGGGCCGAGAAGAGCCCGCTCATGGCTGTGGGGACGATGATCCGCACCGCCGTCTGCCACTGCGTGGCTCCGGCCCCCAGGGAGGCCGAGCGCAGGTGCTCGGGAACGGTGGAGAGGGCATCCTCGGCGATGGTGTAGATGATGGGGATGATGGCGAACCCCATGACGAAGCCCACCACCATGGCGTTGCGCTGCACGTAGGTCCCCACGAAGCCGCCCCGGGGGTCGAGCCCCAGGCCGTCCAGGAGCAGTGCCACCGCCAGGGCGGCGGCCACGGCGGCCGCGGCGCCCACGGCGAACTTGACCAGGTCCAGGGTGGCCAGGGTGGCGCGGCTCCGCCCCCGGCCCCAGCGCAGCAGCGGCGGGTTGACCAGGCGCTGGATCCCCAGGGCGGCGAGAAGGCCGCTCACCGGCAGCCAGAGGAGAAGCCAGCCCCCCACGGGGCTCTCGAACTGGATGGCATCCAGCGTGGGGTTGGCCGGGTCCCAGGCCAGCCAGCCACGGATGTCGCCGGCGAACAGCGCCCGCTCCAGCCCCGGCCCCAGCAGCCCCGCCAGGACCAGCCCCGCCGGCGCCACCACCCCAAGGAAGAGGGGGAAGCGCCAGCGCGCCAGCCGGATGGCCATGGTCCCGGGCAGGAGCTGCCACAGGTACGCCCCGAGCAGGAAGATGCCCGGCAGCGTGAGGGCGCCGGCCAGCACCGACGCCACCACCCCCTCCACGAACGGGGCGATGACCAGGGCGGCCAGAAAGCCCAGCACCACGCTGGGCAGGCTCGCCATCAGCTCGATGACCGGCTTGACCACAGAGCGCGTGCGGCGGTGCAGGAACTCGCTGGTGAAGACCGCCGCCAGCAGGGCGATGGGGGCGCCGAATAGGATGGAGTAGAAGGTCGCCTTGAGCGTGCCGAACACCAGGGGCATGAGGCCCAGCTTGGGCTCGAAGTCGTCGGTGCCGCCGGTGGACTGCCAGACATGCTCCGGGCGCGGGTACCCCTCGTACCAGACCGGGCGGAACAGGGCGCCCAGGCCCGTCTCCGGGTAGCCGGGATCGAGGCTGCCGTGCACGACGCCCTCGGGGGTGACGGCCAGGAAGCCATCCTCCTTGGGGGCGAAGGCGATCTCCGTGACCGGCCCGGCGGCGCCCAGCTCGGCACTGGTCAGGCGCGCCGCACGGGTCACGTTGTACAGACGCAGCGCACCGTCATCGAAGCCCGCCAGCAGCAGGCGGCTGCGGCTGGAGGCGGCCAGGGAGCGGACGGCAACTCCCCCCTCCTCCAGCGACTTGACCACGGCCAGGGCGTCACCGCTTCGCGCCGGGTCGCGCCGCGCGTCGCGCAGGCCGGGGAAGCCCGGCCCGGGATCGCGCACCAGGAACCCTGCCCGGAGGTTGCCTGCGGCATCCCCCCAGGCCAGCGTGGTGGCGCCCAGGAGCGGCCGCAGGCTGGTGAGGGCGACCCCCGGCGAGGTGAGCCAGCCGCTCTCGGCGATGAACGGCTCCTGCGGGCGGGTCCGGTCGATGCGCAGCAGTGCCCCGTCGCCCCAGGCCACGTAGACCGCCGCTCCCGAGCCGGACACCAGCAGGTGATCCGGCAACCCCGGTGAGAGGGGCTCGAACGGCAGATCCCCCGCCGGCTCCAGGACGAAGGTGGTCTCGCCGGTGAGGAAGTCCTCCTGCTCCCCACCCTCCAGGACACGCAGGACCGGCCCCGACTCCTCCTGGGCCAGCACCACCACCAGCGGGCCGGTGGTGGTCTCGGCCAGGCCCACGCGCAGGATGGGGCCTGCCGCCGCGCTCACCGGCGGGCGTGCCTCCACCTTTAGGATCTGGCACCGGAGCTGCCCCTCGGGGGTGAACCCCACGATCCCGTCTTCGAGGTTAGACACCGCCCCGGGGCCGGCCTCGCGCAGCGCCTCCCGCGTCTTTTGCGGCACCTCCTCGTCCGCCAGGAAGGAGGTGGCGAAGCCGATCCTCACCAGCCGGACGGTGCCGTCGGGAAAGCCGAAGATCGCATCGCCGCCACCGGCGGAGAAGCTGGCGGAGGAGGGCGCCTGCCCGTTGAAGGGGAATGCCGCGCCACGGGGCGAGCCGTCGTCCAGGCGGAATGCCTGCACGCTGCCGTCGGGAAGCGCCGCCCAGCCCAGCACCCGGTACTCGTCCACCCCCACCTGGAGTGGTGCCCGGGCGTCGAAGGGGGCGGCATGGCGGCCAGCCACCCCGGCCTCGGCAGGGATGAAGAGGGGCGCGGCCACCCAGACCAGGAAGAGGAAGACGCCGATGACCGCCACGATGGTGCCGGCGCCTCCCACCGTGATGAGGAGGCGCGCGGTCCTGTCGGCGAGCTTCACTGCTGGACGGGTCGTCCGCCGCCGCGCCCGTCCCGTGAAGCTCACCTGCTCGGCCATGGCGACCCTTATAGCAAAAACGGAGGGGCGGTGACCGCCTCCGGTCCTCGCCCCTCGCCCTCTCGAGCCGGCGCTGCCGCGCTGGCCCGCGGCGCTACTTGCCCTTCTCCGCCATCCGCGCGGCCGAGCCCAGGTCCAGGCCCAGGCTCGCCATCTCCCGCGCCGCCAGCGTGGAGCTCACCGGCAGGTAGCCGTCCTTGACCACCACCTCCTGGCCCGCCTCGCTGAAGATGAGGCGGATGAACTCGCGGCGCAGCGGGTCCAGCTCCGTGCCCGGCTTGTGATTGACGTAGAACTGGAGGAAGCGGGCCAGCGGGTAGGTCTGCATGTTCTCTGGCGTCGGCATCACCGCCTGCCCGCCCCTCTCCTTGACGGGGACCACGGCCACGTCGGCGGTCTTGTAGCCGATGCCGCTGTAGCCGATGGCGAAGCGGTCGCTGGCCACGCCCTGGACCACCGAGCTGCTGCCGGGCTGCTCCTTCACCGAGCTCTTGAAGTCGCCCTTGAACAGGGCGTTCTCCTTGAAGAAGCCGTAGGTGCCCGATGCGGAGTTGCGGCCGTACATGCTGATGGGCGCGCTGGCCCAGGGGCCCGTGAGCCCCAGCTGGCCCCAGGTGGTGATGTCCTGGGCATGGCCTCCCTTGCGGGTACTGGAGAAGATGGCATCCACCTCGGCCATGCTCAGGCCGCGCTTGGCGATGGGGTTGTCCTTGTGGACGTAGACCGCCAGCATGTCCACGGCGGTGCGGACCCGCGTCGGCTTGTAGCCGAACCTCTGCTCGAAGGCGTCGATCTCCTTGTCCTTCATGTCGCGGCTCATGGGGCCGAAGGTGGCTGCCCCCTCGATGAGGGCCGGCGGCGCCGTGGAGGAGCCCTTCCCCTCGATCTCCACCTTCACGTTGGGGTAGTACTCCTTGAACTTCTCCGCCCACAGGGCCATGAGGTTGTTCATGGTGTCGGAGCCGACGCTCTTGATGCTCCCCGAGACGCCGGCCACCGGGGTGTAGGCAGGAAGCTTGGAGTCCACCTTCACCTGGGCGGGCACCGGGGCCAGGGCCAGCGAAAGCCCCAGCAGGCCGGCAGCGGCCGTCTTCAGAATCCTCGTGTTGCGCATGCCATCCTCCTCGAAGCGCTCATTCTCTGCGTTCGTGGGGACTCTACAGGCCGAATGTGAACGACGGATGAAGCTCCGGGAAGATCCCCGACAAGACCATCCCACAGCCCGGCGGGGCCATGGTGAAGATTCGGTAAAGGCCCGGGGCGGCCGGTTCCGGTCCGTGACCCAGGTCACCGACAAGGGCCCCGCGGCGTGTCAGGGTGGCACCGTCCACCCAAGTGCAGGCCGGGGAGGGGGTTCGCGTGGCAACGGGTCTGTCCGCCTACCTGGCGGACGTTCGCAGGAATCGCCGCCTGGACCGGGCCGAGGAGGCCCGTCTGGTCTGCTCCGCCCTGGACGGCTCGGAGCCGGCGCGGCGGCGGCTGGTGGAGGCCCACCTGGGGTTCGTGGTGCAGGTGGCCCGCCGGTACGCCCACTGCGGCGCTCCCCTGGAGGACCTGCTCAGCGCCGGCAACCTGGGCCTGCTCATGGCGGTGCGCCGCTTCGATCCGGCCGCCCGGGTCCGCTTCGCCACCTACGCCGGCTGGTGGGTGCGCAAGGGGGTCCTGGAGGTCCTGCGCCTGCACTGGGGGTTGATCCGCACGCCGGGCAGGGACCCGTCCAGAGCCCGGAAGGGGGAGGACCCACCGCGGCGGGGGTGGCTCCATCCCGCACCCGGGGAGACGATCAGCCTCGACTCCGCGCCGGAGGGGCAGATCCCCCTCGCCGAGCGCCTCTCGGACCCTGCCGCTCTCGACCCGGAGGCGCTCAGCATGAGCCGGCAGATGCGCGCTGTCCTGTGGCGGGCGCTGCACCTGCTGGGGCACCGGGAGCGGCAGGTGATGGTGCTGCGCTACGGCCTGGACGGGCACGCCCCCCGGAGTCTCGAGGCCATCGGACGCCGGCTGTGCCTCAGCCGCGAGCGCATCCGGCAGATCGACGTGGAGACGCGCCGGCGCCTGCGAAGGATCCTTTCCCAGCGCCGTACTCGCCGCCCGCTGGGCACACGACCCCCGGGTTTCCGGCGTCGGCCAGCCCCGGGTTGAGGGCCCTCGCGCACCAGCGCGCCCGCGTCCTGGGCGCCTTCTGACTCCAGCAGGAAGACTCCCCGGCGGGGCGGTAAGATGGCGCGCCATGGAGGCCGCCACCAGCCTGACCGACCTGCGCCGCTACCTGGACCTGCTGCGCCGTGAGAACGATCTGGTGGAGATCGACGCTGAGGTGGACCCTCACCTCGAGGCTGCCGAGATCCACCGCCGGGTCATCGCCGCCGGCGGGCCGGCGCTCCTCTTCCGCCGGATCAAGGGCTCGGCCTTCCCCGCCGTGACCAACCTGTTCGGCACGGCGCGCCGGGTGGAGCTGGCCTTCGGCCGGCGCCCGCGCCGGCTGGTGGAGCAGGCGGCGCGCCTGCCCGAGGAGCTGGTGCCTCCTACTCTCGGGCGCCTCTGGAGCCAGCGGGAGCTGCTGGGCGCCCTCATGCGGGTCGGGACCTCGCGGCAGCGGGGCGGAGCGGTGCTGGCGCGCACCCAGCGGCCACCCCGGCTCTCGTCGCTGCCGGTGCTCACCACCTGGAGCCGGGACGGCGGGCCGTTCATCTCCCTGGGCCTGGTCTACACCGAGCACCCGGAGGGGCGCGGCCACAATCTCGGCCTGTACCGGATGCAGGTGTACGACGATGCCACCACCGGCATGCACTGGCAGATCGGCAAGGGGGGAGGCTTCCACCACGCCGCCGCCGAGGCCCGGGGCGAGGCGCTGCCGGTGGTGGTGGCCCTGGGCGGGCCTCCGGCGCTCATCCTCTCCGCCGTGGCGCCGCTGCCCGAGAATGTTCCCGAGCTGCTGCTGGCCTCCCTCATCCTGGGGGGACGGCTGCCCCGCAGCACGAGCCCCCACTCTCCCCTGCCGGTGCCGTCGGCCGCGGAGATCGCCCTGGTGGGTCACGTGCCGCCAGGCGTGCGCCGGCCCGAGGGCCCCTTCGGCGATCACTACGGCTACTACTCCCTGGTCCATGACTACCCGGTGTTCCAGGTGGATGCCATCCACCACCGGCCGGACGCCGTCTTCCCGGCCACCGTGGTGGGCAAGCCGCGCCAGGAGGACTTCTACATCGGCGACTTCCTCCAGGAGCTGCTCTCGCCCCTCTTCCCGGTGGTCATGCCCGGCGTGCGGGATCTCTGGTCGTACGGCGAGACCGGCTACCACTCCCTGTCGGCGGCTGTGGTGCGCCAGCGCTACAAGCGCGAGGCCATGGCCTCGGCGTTCCGCATCCTCGGGGAGGGGCAGCTCTCCCTGACCAAGTTTCTGCTGGT
Source organism: Candidatus Polarisedimenticolia bacterium (assembly GCA_041580435.1). GTDB lineage: Bacteria > Acidobacteriota > Polarisedimenticolia > SMYD01 > SMYD01 > JBFGDW01. The sequence continues at coordinate 10,048 of JBFGDW010000061.1, forward strand.
GCTGGATCGGCCCTGCGACCTGAAGGACTTCCGCGCCACCCTCACCGAGGTGCTGCGGCGGGCCGACCTGCGCACCGACCTGTACGTGCTGGGAAACCTGTCCATGGACAGCCTGGACTACGCCGGGCCCTGCATCAACGAGGGAAGCAAGGGCGTGCTCCTGGGGGTGGGCGAGCCGGTGCGCGACCTGCCCGAGGCGTTCACCGGCGACCTGCCCCCGGGGATCCGGCGGGCGGAGGTGTTCGCCCCTGGCTGCCTGGTGCTGGAGGCGCCCCCCTTCCCGGCCGGGCTGCCGCCCGGGACGCCGGCGCCAGACGTGGCGGGCATCCTGGCGCACCCTTCGCTGGATCCCTGGCCGCTGGTGGTCCTCACCGACGACGCCGCCCGCGCCACCCGCAGCGTCTTCAACTTCCTCTGGACCACCTTCACCCGCTTCGAGCCGGCCGCCGACCTCCACGGCCGCCGTGTGGATCTGGTGCGCCACCACCCATCGTTCACCCCCCCGGTGGCCATCGACGCCCGCATGAAGCCCTCCTACCCCGAGGAGCTGTTCTGCGATCCGGAGGTGGCGCGCACGGTGGAGCGGCGCTGGGCCGAGTACTTCCCCAAGGGCGGCGTGGAGATGGGCGACTCGGACCGGGCCCACCTGGACTGACGGCTGCGGAGCCGGCGCGGACCCTCAGCTGGCCAGCATGTCCCCGATCTTGCGCACCAGGCGGCGAATGCCACGGGGAGGCCGGGGGATCAGCTCCCGGGGCACACTGGGCAGGCCGATGCGGCGCGCCGCCACCTGGTTCCACTCGCCCGCGCCGCCATAGGTCATGGTGACGTGCAGCCCCTCCTTCATGCAGGGGGCGCACATGGGGTGGGAGTCCTTGACCTTCTGGCGCTCCTCCCGGGTGGTGTCCAGGAAGCTGCCCGCCACGGTGAAGCGGGCGTCGTAAACGGCGCAGCACAGGGCCACGCTTCCGTCGCAGTTGATCACCGTCTGGTCCCGGCGCAGGGTGCAGTCGTCGGACGGCTGGCGCAGGGAGATCTCCCGGGCCTCCTCGGGGCGGATGGCCAGGAGATCCACCAGCTTCTGCTCCCTCTCGTCCAGCTTGCCGTGGAGGTACTTGAGGTTCTTCTCCACCGGCATGAGGTAGGCCCAGCAGGGCTCGAACTTGAAGTCCAGCTCCCGGCACAGGGCCCGCATCCGCTTGTAGTCCTCGTCCACGTTGTCCACGTAGCAGTGGTACGGCACCCGCACCTTGGTCTTCACCCCGAACCTGTCGATGGCCTCGCGGATGCGGCGCATGTTGCCGATGACCTTCTCGATCTCCCCCTTCTCGTGGGTGCGGCCGTACTTCTCCTGGGTGAAGCCCGACACCGACACGCGGATGCGCAGCGGCTCGGCCTGGATGATCTCGTCCAGCTTGCGGTCGAAGTTCAGGTTGGTGGACAGGTGGGTGCCCACGCCGTGCTTCCAGGCGATGCGGATCAGCTCGGGCAGCCGGGGATGGAGGAACGGCTCGGTCCAGTTGTAGAGCAGGACGTACTCGGTCTCGGGCTGCTCCTGCTTGATCCGGGCGATGATGCCGTCGAACATCTCGTCGGACATGAGGCCCGTGGGCCGGTCGGCATTGGGAGTGTTGCCCACGGGGCACGACGGGCAGCGCAGGTTGCAGCCGCCCACGATGTCGATGAAGTACTGGTGGGGGGAGGTCATCAGAGTCCCGGGGGGGGCAAGGAAATCCTGCCGCAGGCCTGATCATAGTCCACCGGGGCGGCCTGTCAACACGATCTCCTTGCGTGGCGCCGGCCGGCTGGAGTAGGGTGGCCCCCGCGTGACCTCCAGGTGCCCTGCCGGACGAGGGTCCGGACGGGTGAAAAGGGAAACGGGGTGAGATGCCCCTGCGGTCGCGCCGCCGTGATGGGTCGGTTCCCCACGGGGGACCGCGGTTGATCATGCGCCACTGCCGGGCCCGGGTCGGGCCGGGCGGGAAGGCGGTCAGCCGGAGGCCCTGAGCCGGAAGACCTGCCTGGAGGGGACACGCCCGCTGGATCCCGTTTCGCCCTGCGCGCAACAGGGCAGTAGGAGCAGGCCCATGATCCCCCTCCGTCACCTCCCCCGTCCCGGCGTCCGCGCCGCCCTCGTCCTGCTCCTGAGCCTGGCCCCGGGCGCAGCCGCCTTTCCTTCCCCCGCCGACTCCCCCTCCACGGCCGAGGACGACGCCGCCGCCGAGGACAACGCCACCGACCAGGCGCCGGCCCTGGCCACCGAGCACGTGGTGGTCACCGCCACCCGCACGCCCACCCCCGAGAGCCAGGTGGCCAGCGCCGTGACGGTCATCACCGGCGAGGATCTGGAGCGGCGCCAGCTGCGGCTGGTGGTGGACGCGTTGCGCCAGGTCCCCGGACTGGACCTGCGCCGCACCGGCGGGCCAGGCTCCACCACATCCATCTTCCTGCGCGGCACCAACTCGGACCACGTCCTGGTCTTGCTGGACGGGGTGGAGCTCAACGACCCCTCCAGCCCCGACCGGCTCCCCTTCCTGGACAACCTGACCACCGACGCCGTGGAGCGCATCGAGATCATCCGCGGGCCCCAGAGCACCCTCTACGGCGCCGACGCCATCGGCGGCGTCATCAACATCATCACCCGCCCCGGCGGCGGGCCGCTGCAGGTGAGCGTCCTGGCCGAGGCCGGGGCGTACCGGACCGCCGGGGAGCGCGTGGCGCTGTCAGGCGGGCAGGATTCGTTCCGCTACGCCGGCGGGATTTCCCACCTGGCCACCGACAGCTTCTCCGCCGCGGCTGGCGGCGGCGAGGACGACCCGTTCCGCGACACGGCGGCCCACGCGCGCCTGGGATGGACCCTCACCCAGCGCGCCTCCCTGGAGGTGACGGCGCGCCACACCGACGCCCGGGTCCACTTCGACGGCTTCGCCAGCGAGGAGGGAAACCGCATCGACAGCGAGCAGACCGTGCTCCGGGTGCAGCCGCGCCTCAGTTACCTGGGCGGCCGGTGGATCCAGCGCATCGGCCTGTCGGGGACGCGGCACGACCGGGACACCATCAGCGCCAACCCCAGCCGCATCCAGGGTGACCTCCTGGCCGTGGACGTGGAGAACGCCATCGCCCTGGGCAGCCGCCAGACCCTCACCTTTGGCGCCGAGGGGGAGTGGGAGGACGCCTCCTTCCCGACCTTCCGGGACAGCGCCCGCACCCTGGCGGTCTACGTGCAGGACCAGATCCTGGCCGGCGATCGCTTCTTCGGTACCGTGGGCGCCCGGGTGGATCGCCACAGCGAGTTCGGCACCGAGGCCACCTACCGCCTCACCGGCGGCCGCCGCTTCGCCCGCACCGGGACCACGCTCCAGGGGAGCGCCGGGAGCGGCTTCAAGGCGCCGTCCCTGTCCCAGCTCAACTCGGGCGCCTTCGGCGGCAACCCCGATCTCCAGGCCGAGACCTCCAGGGGGTACGACCTGGGCGTGCTCCAGGAGCTGGGCGGGGAGCGCGCCGGCGTGGGCGTCACCATCTTCCGCAATGACATCGACGAGCTCATCGTGGCGGTGTTCGACGCCGGCTCGGGACAGTTCCTCAACCAGAACATCGACGCCGCCCGCGCCGAGGGGGTGGAGGTCACTTTCCACGCCCGTGCGGTCCGCTGGCTGCACGTGGGAGGGAGCTACACCTACACCGACACCGAGGCGGAGGGCTCTCCGGCCGGCTTTGGCCTGTCGCCGGGCTCGCGCCTCCTTCGCCGACCACGCCACAAGGCGGCTCTGGACCTGGCGGGACGCTTCGCCTCCGGGCGGGGCCGCGCCACCCTGGGCGGGGTCTACGTGGGGGAGCGCGCCGA